>DATKWR010000751.1:0-6170 GCA_035529475.1 Sedimentisphaerales bacterium
TCGATAGTCGGCCTGCGTGATAAAGGCCACCCGCTCGACCGACTCGAAATCCGCTGTCCTGGCCAGACCGATGCGAACGCCGTGGGCTGAATATGCGCTGTATGTGATGTAGTAGGCATCGTCGAGGTACGTGATGCGCGGGTCCTCGACACCGAACGCCTCGTACTCCGCAAAGACGGGCTCTTTGCTGGGCGTCATAAAAGGCTCGGGTCGGGCCTTGAAGTTGAAACCATCTTCGCTTTCCGCCAGCCCGATGATGGACCGGCCGGTGTCGAGGTGCGAGCGAAACAACATGATGTATCGCCCCTCGAATTTCACAACGCCCGCGTTATGAACCGTCTGGACCGGATAGGGAATATCGTCCCTGGTCAGAATGGGATTGCCCTTGTATCGAGTGACAAATGGCTTGTTCATTGCTTACCTCCGTGTGGATTTATGTTTCTTCCGGGCTTCCCGGCGGAAGATTTCGCCATAGACCTTTTCATAGCCGGCCACCATCTTATCGATGGTGAAGTTCTCTTCCACGCGCCGCCGGCATTTCTTGCGGTCTATTCGATCTATCTTGGCGACGGCCTCGACGGCCTCATCGACGCTGTTAACCAGGTAGCCCGTCTGTTCATCAGTGATGACTTCCCGGCACGAGCCTAAATCCATCGCAATAACCGGCACGCCGGCCGCCATCGACTCAGCCATCACCAGCCCAAATCGTTCGGGAATCAGATTAAGATGCAGAACCGCACAGGCTTCCTTGAGCAGCGCATCACGCTGCATAGGATCGACGGGGCCAATGTACTGAATCGACGATTGGTTCAGGTGCGGCTTGATCAGATTGTCGAAGTAACCCTGGTCCTGAATGATGCCTGCAATGATCAAATCCATGCCGCACTTTTGGGCGACCTCAATCGCCAGATGCGTACCCTTGTCGTTATGGATGCGGCCGTAATGGACGAGCTTCTTGCCCGGCGTTTCCCGGAAGGTGAGGTTCGACAGGTCGATTCCGTTATAGACGGTGGCCAGGTAAGGCAGCCCGGGGTCTCTGTCGGAATCGCTGATCGAGACATAGTAGCTGTCCTTGTGGTCGTGATAGACCCGAAGGATGTCGGGCTCGGAAAAGCCGTGGATCGTGGTCAGCAGGGGCGTCTTGATGAGCGGGCTGTACGTCAGGGGCAGATAATCGAAATGGTTGTGAATCAGATCGAATTCGCTCGCCCTCTGCATGGCTTTGGATATGTGCAGGCACGCCGAGACCGACGGGACTTGTGACTTGTCTTCCTCGTAGCCTTTCTCTATGAACGCCTCAAGCCTTGCACTTGTCACCGAGTCCTTCGTGGCAAAAAGCGTCACATTTCTCCAGCCGCGTGCCACGAGCCCCTCGGCGATATTGCTCGCGACGGTCTCCCACGCCCCATAGGCCCGCGGGGGCGTCCGCCATGCGACCGGTGAGAGAACTGCAATTCGTTTGTTCCTGAGTTCTGCAATATCGGGCATTTCGCGACGCACCTCATGCCTTTCTTCCCTGCTGACCGGTTCTCTGGATATACCTCAGCCAAAGCGGGTATGCGAGAGATAACAGCACCGGCAGTTTACCCGTGCGATCCAGAGCTTATCAAGCCTTTTCTGTGTTTGCGCCTCCGGGGATATTAGGTTGCTCTGAGGTCATATCTTCTTGCATGGAAGGCCGCGAAGTGATACAATCTTCATGGGGCCTCGGCGTGTATTTATATCAATGCTTCCAAAACCGGCTCTGCTACGGGGCTGGAGGGTAGGCATGGAGAAGAGATTACTGGTAAGGATCGCCGGCGTGTACCTGGCCTTCGTGCTCGGCGGCGTGGTGATGGCTGGGGAAAGCGCGCTCGAGTATCCGTGTTATTTGCTCGATGCGTACGACGCGGATGGGGGCTGCTGGACGGGAATGGACGCCCAGGGGCGATACGAGGGCCCGATCCGGGTCGTTCCGGAACAATGGCTTGTCGGACCGCCCCCATCGGAAAAATCGGGCGTTACGCTGCCTCCGGACCACTGGGTCGAGGTGCAATTTCGCGGACCGATCATTGATGGTCCGGGTGACGACGTCGTCCTTATCGAGCTGGGGCCGGTCAGCGAGCAAGCTCGCGTTTTTATCACGGACGGTGCACGCCATGAATACCTGCTCGGCCTGGCGACCGCCGGAAGCGCCGGCATGGGCGTGGATCCAACCGAGATCGGTTTTGATATCTCCGGTATTTCCTTGCCGTTTGTGCCCCGCGCCGTGCGAATCCTCGGCATTGACAGTGGGGGGCAAGCCCCCGGGTTCGACGTGGCCAATGTGCGAGCGAGAATTGGCACCGATTGCGGAGTTGCTGCGTGCAATCCGGTTCCCGTCGATGGCGCCGGCAGCGTGTCCACGGATGCGGTGCTGAGCTGGTCGCCGGGCTATTCGGCAGAAGGGCACATCGTATATTTAGGTACGGGACCGAGCGATCTGGACATAGATATACCCGCCGGCGGCGAGCCGCAGGAGGCGGACACCTTCGACCCGGGCGGCCTTGAGTTCGGCACGACGTACTATTGGCGGGTCGATGAGGTCAATGACCCCCGCATCTGGCCCGGCGACGTTTGGAGCTTTACGACAACCGACCATCTCGTTGTTGATGATTTTGAGGCGTACAGGACGTCCGATGAGGACGACTCGAACAGCACCTGGGTGTACGAGGCATGGATAGGCCCGGGTATTTACCTCGCAACGGATCAGACGCACGGATGCAGCAAGAAAGCGATGGCGTTTCCTTTTTCGTACTATCAAACCTCCACATACTCCGAGGCGGTCCGGACGTTCGGCGTTCCGCACGATTGGACAAACGCCGGGTTCAAGGTGCTGGAGTTGTTCTTCTTCGGCGGCGAGCAGAACAGTACCGCCCAGATGTACCTCGCTCTGCACGACGGCACTAACGAGAGGCTTGTGCTCTACCCGGGCGATGCCAACGACATCAGGAAAACAGCCTGGCAGCCCTGGAGAATCGAGTTGCACGACCTGAACGACATTGACCTGAGCCACATCCGGAGTATCGCGATTGGGTTCGCTTCGGAAACCGCCGACCCCTACAGCAGCGGGGGCGGCACCGTCCTGTTCGATGATATAGGGCTCTATTCGTCCAGGTGCCTCGAAGAGAACATACCGGCTGTCGATCTGAACGCGGATTGCCTCATCGACTTGCGAGATTTGGATGAAATGGCACTCGATTGGCTTGAAAAGGGACACAATGTTTATCCCGCCGCGACTCCTCGGGCACCGTTGGCCTGGTATAAGTTCGACGGCGATACCAGCGACAGTGCCGGTACGGCGCATGGCCAGCCTCGCGGCAGCCCAACCTATGCACAGGGCGTCTATGGCCAAGCCATCCGTTTGGATGGGTACAAGGATGCCGTGGAAATCGCCGGTGCGGCGAGTTTGTTTTCGAGAATCACCACCGGGATAACCATCGCCTTCTGGCAATATGGAACGGACTCGCCTCACCATACCGATACGCTGTGCTGCTCGAACTATGCCTATGGTCTTGAGGGGCCGGCTATCGCCATCAACCTCGGTTGCTGGAAGCAGCCGGGCAAGTACAATTGGGATTGCGGCCGGCCCTGGTCGTTCGCCGGTCGGCTCAGCGGAAACCACCGCTATAGGAGCGAATGGTCGGGCCGATGGAATCACTGGGCCTTCACAAAAGATGCCCTTGCGGGTGAAATGAAGGTTTTCCTCAATGGAAGGCTGCACAGCAGGCGCGGGGGGGCGAATCTACCCATTTCGGGGATCACTTCGTTTGAAATCGGCTCCGGGTGGTACGGGGGCTACGATGGCCTGATCGACGATTTTCGCATCTATGGCTACGCGCTGTCGCAGCCCGAGATCGTCCACGTGGCGACCGGTGGCACGGGTATCTTCGACCTGCCGTTGCTGGTCCCTGCTGACCTGAACGGCGACAACCGGATTGACTTCTCGGACTTTGCCCGCTTGGCCGAGCATTGGCTCGAAAACCGCCTCTGGCCCTAACTTGCCGAAAATATGGAAAACCGGGCGCTCGTTTTGGTCGATATCAGCATGTCAAGGTATCGCGGGTAACAAATTCAGTCATTCGCGATTTTTTTCTTGACCGCTTTTTGACAATGCTCTACGATAAAGTCAAGTTAGCAACTGATGATGATTCAGATTGTGGGTCGTCCCTGTACCTCTTTGATGGATTATAGTTGCTTTGCGAAGGGACGAGCAACGGGGAGATGGCTCTTAAGCCTTTTTCCTGAAGGTAGTTAAGCTGCAAAGACACTTTCGACGCCGGCGAAAAGCCGTCAGCGATTTGTGCGATTCGCGGGCCTCGAAGGCGGTGACGGAAGTGAATTTAGCGTGAAACGAAATCTGCTTGAAAAAACGTTCGCTTGCCCGCGAGGGAGTGTTAGTGTTGAACAAGAAATCAGCTAATCCTGGGAAGAGAATAGCCCTCTTGATGTCCGAAATGCCCGGTTTAGCGGGGATTTTGACGGCAGATAGCTGATTTTTGCTCGGGCGAAAGGGATTTCGTAGTTCATAGCCACCTCTTTGAAGCTTTCCCGCCTGGAAACCCACGGTCTGTTCCGTCGAGCATTGACGCTTTGACTTTTTTTGACTGTGAGGGAAAGGTAGGGACTATGAATATTCTAACCGAGATAGGGCCAACTTCAGTAGTCGGGGCGGTGATTGTCGCTGCTTTTCTGGGGGGCTGCCTTGTCGCCATCGTCCATCAGGTGATATCCAGAGCAAAGGCCAAGACCTTCAAAGAGGACCTCGACCGGCAGGTTGCAGGGGCCAAGAGGGAAGCGGAGAACATCATCAAATCGGCCCAGATTGACGCGGCCGCGGAGGTGATAAAGAAACGGGAACAATTCACCGGCGAAGCCAGCAAAGTCCGCGCCGAACTGCACGAAACGGAGATGCGGCTGACCAAACGCGAAGATACGCTTGACCGCCATGGCGAACAGCTCCAGCAGCGCGAAAACGCCCTGAAACAGCAGAACCAGGAGGTTGAGCGGAGGGTGCATGGCATCGGCCTGCGGGAAAAGCAGCTTTTGGTTCTGATGGCCCAGCAAAAGAACCAACTGTTGAAAATCACGGCCATGAACATGGATGAGGCCAGGGAATTGCTCCTGAAACGCCTCGAAGATGAATGCGAGCACGAGATGTCCGCCCTGATTCAGCGAAAGCTGGAAGAGGCCAACGAGATAGCCGGCGAAAAGAGCCGGGAAGTCATCAGTGCCGCCATTCAGCGCTACGCCGCGGAGCACACCTGCGAGGCTACCGTCTCGACCGTTGAGATACCGAACGACGATATGAAAGGCAGGATCATCGGCAGAGAAGGACGCAATATCCGGGCGTTTGAAAAGGCGACCGGCGTGGACGTCATCGTCGATGATACGCCCGGCATGATCATCGTCAGCGGCTTCAACCCCGTCAGACGCGAGGTGGCGCGCCTGTCCATGGAGCGCCTGATCCAGGATGGGCGAATTCACCCGTCCCGGATCGAAGAGCTGGTTGCCCAGACCAAGAAGGAAATCAACCTCAAGCTCCTTCAGCTCGGCAAAGACGCCGCCGTCGAGACCAACATCCGGGGACTGAACAACAAGATTCTGAGCCTGATAGGGGCGTTGAACTATCGAACCAGTTACGGCCAGAACGTGCTTCGCCACAGTGTCGAGGTCGCATTCCTGGCCCAGGTCATGGCCGACGAACTCGGTCTGGACGGTTCGATTGCCCGTCGCGCGGGGCTGCTGCACGATATCGGCAAAGCCATCGACCACGACGTCGAGGGCAATCACCCGACGATCGGCGCCAATTTCCTCAAGCGTTTCAGCGAACCGCCGATTATCCTGAATGCCGTCGCCGGACACCATGGGGACGTTCCGCCGGACAATCCTTACACGCCGCTTGTGGCCGCCGCCGACGCCATCAGTGCCTCGCGGCCCGGCGCCCGCAGAGAAACTCTCGAGCGCTATATCAAACGGCTGGAGAAGCTCGAAGAGATCGCCAGCAGCTTCAAGGGCGTGGAGAACGCCTACGCCATTCAGGCGGGACGCGAAATCCGCGTGATTGTCTCGGCCGACCAGGTGGATGACGAGTCGGCCGTGAAAATCGCACGGGATATTGCCAACAAGGTTGAAAACGAAATGGCCTATCC
>DATKWR010000752.1:0-3579 GCA_035529475.1 Sedimentisphaerales bacterium
TTGTCAAGCCCTCGATCCAGTCAGCCTTGGTCATGATCTCAGTATCTTCCTGATCGCTTCCTGAATCCGTCTTATCGCCTTCGGGGCCTGCCTCTTGGCCACGTCCTGGATCGTCGTCCAGCCTCGATCCTTGTGGAATGGGGCTTGCTCACGTTCATCCTGCACGAACGGCCCATAGCTAACCTTGTTGCCCACCACGCCCCTCATGCCACCCCGCTCTACGCGGGTCGTCCAGCTACGCCCCAGTTCTTCCGACGTGGGACTCCCACCTATGCTGCCGTCCTTCCGCGCCCACCTGGACCCGTAACCCCTCTCATACCACCTATTGACGCCCCCACTTGTGAAAGAACGCGGCTGATTGGCCTCTGTCGCCGGCGGATAGACTGCCACGTCGTCCTTGATGTCTGCTAGGCATACTGCCATCACAGCACTCATGTATCGGTGCGGGTCAAGCGCTTCCAGTTTGCCTTGCAGCTTCTCCAAACCCTCAATGCGAATGATAACGTCAGGCATTATCCCACCGATCGATGTGTAACCCAGCACCGACAACGAGGATGAGCTGGTGGTAACTCAATGGTCACTTGCCCATCTTTCGGCGCACAGATGGAGCAAACGAGCTCGTCTCTATTCGTGTGCCAGATGGGCTCCATCACGAATCCATATTCCTGTGCCTGGGCCACTGCTACCTTCTCTCCTTCAGCAAAAGCCCTAGTCGTCTCGGTCACTGCTATCATCTGGGCTCGCATCTCGCCAAAGTGCGGCTCCAAGTCCCCCATCAAGTCGCCTATGGTTCTGCCAGGCTCCCGAATGAACAGTGCCACTTTCTCCTGCAGCACCCGTCGCGTGGTGTCTGTAAGCCCCGTCACCAGGCTGTAACTGTATTGAGAAGCCCATCGCGCCGCGTCCTCCGCAACGAGGCTCCAGTCAACACCGATCCCTGGCTCCAAGGCCATCCGTTCAGCGGCCGCCAAAGCCGCCTTCTCCAATACTGGCCGCACTGTTGCCGCCATACTCGCAGTCGTTCCCTCCCAGAAACTAGACGGTATCTTCGTCAGGTCGGGTGGGTCACCTAGCAGCTCCAGAATCTCATCAAGCTCGCTACCGAACTCTTGCTCCAGCAACCGCATCAGTTCAGCCTCAGTCTGATCCTTACCTCGTGCGTTCGGGTCGCGCACACCATCCGTTCCGATCCGCCGTGCCTTGACTAGAAAGGGCCGGCGAAGGCCGCCACCACCTCCTCCCGGCTCGTGGCCGCCTTCAGCCTGTTGCGGATAATAGCCGTCAAATCTTCTGGCAGGTAATCGGGGCGAAACTTGGCCGCGTCAGGCCCCATCCGCTTTGTTGCGTACCTGCGCCATTTGTTCAACTCGCCCATGCGGGCCTTGACCTCTTTCTCTTCCTCGTCTTGCTCCTGTTCAGGTTGTGAGCTTTCTGGAACCGCGCCAAACCCCATTTGGCCCTTGCCAACCTCAGCGGCAAGCATAGTTCCCTTGTCGCCACCGAGGGGCTTGTCCTCATAATACTTCTCGCGCAACTCGTCGACGGTATGGACTCTGGCATAAGCGTCTTCTTCGCTAAGTTGCATGGCCCGGTCTACGATCCGAGGATCGTCAAACTCGCACACGAGGTTATCGCCGTAAACGGGCAATAGCTGTGCGCCAATCTTCTCAGCGATGGAGACCAGGTTCGGCCACACCACCATGTCCGTGACCGTCTTGCGCCCCGTTAGTGAATTGGCCTCCGTAGCATTGATGGCCAACATGGAAGCCAAGCCGGGCGCGATGACCCCGAATATCTCCTCCTGGTTGAACTTCCTGCCCTCCAGGAACTCCATGTCCTTCTGACTGATGGTCGTCTGTATCCAGTGAATGCCACCGGCTCCTACGCCGCGCATCATGCGCAAACTGCGCCGCGTGCCCCCGTGCGCCTCCTTGAATTCCTCCTTGATGCGCTCCCAGGCCGGGTCCGCTATATGCTGCTCGAAAGCCAACACGCCAGGAAATTTCGCGTGATCTTCGGCGAAGAAGTTGGTATTCCACTTGGCCATCTTCTGGTCGCCCTCGGCGGTGATGGCAATAGCCTCGATGTCGCTCAGACCAACGAACTCATTCCGTGGATGGAAGTTCTTGAAGGAGATGATTTGCCAAGGTGGTAGCGTCTGGAATTGCCCGTCGCCAGGATCATATATGTAGCCCTTGATGTACATTTGCTCGTCAGGAACGGGCTTCAGTCTGTTCGTGGGGACTAGCCATATCTCATCGGGTTCCGCGTCTGAATCCGATCGGTTGAGCCACCAATAGGCCGTCCCACATAGCTTCCGATAGGCGATAGTCCCATACAACAACTCAAAACGGGACATGTTCGGGTTGGGGTTCTGCAAGAGCGATTCCAGAGGATGATTATCCTGTTCTATCCGCTTTTCCCCCTCCAAAGCATAGACGTTGAGCTTTTGCAGGCCACACATATTGCCCACGACTTGCAAGGCAGTGTTTATCCAAGAGATCGCCTCGTATGCCTTGGCCTGATTGGTGGCCAAGGTATAGTCTGGCATCGCCCATTTCTGCGCCCCTGCCGTGGCAAGAAGCCAGTCAGGATAAGTCATTTGTGGTTGTGCCCGCGTCCTTCGTGCTCTGAGTCGGTCAATCAGTAACATCGTTTCCTCACTCGGTAATACTGAGAGCGTTTGAGAACCCTATTACAATCGCAGTCAGTATCGCTAGAAGCGCACGCACAAGAAGCCCGAAACACCAGGCCAGCCCGTAGAACGGAGCCACGGCGATGCTTGCCGCTATCTTGGCTAGACGTTGCTTGGTCATCCTACCATATCCCAAAGTCCTCTGCGCTGATGCGATGCCCAATGGCACGCAAGGCCAGAGCACGAGCGATAACCGTGTCGTCGTGGACGCCTTCGGGGGCACTGAATGTAGCGCGGCCCGTAGTTGGGGAGATTTTCTGCTCATAGGCTTCAAGCTCCGCCGTCCACACCGGGTCAGCCTGCCACTGAATCTCGGCCCGCTCAAAGGCTAACTGCAACGACCGAATGATCTGCCCCTTCGTCTTGCTCGTGGTGGTGAATGCCACGACTGGCAAACCCTCCTCCTGTAGGGCCTGGACGTTGGGGGCGCCTATGCTGTTGTCCTCGGCCAGGATCATGCTCGGCTTCCACCGCTCATACAATGCCTTGAGTCGATCCCTCTGGACACTATACACGATTTGATTGAAGCGGTCACGAGCTACCTCTTGATAGCAATCCGCACATATGACAGAGATTGCAGTATGGTCTACTTTTTGAGCCCAATCTACTCCCATGACGATATTATGCCTATCATGTCCATCAAATGCAAGCGGCGCATTCATGCAGGCCGCGATGTTGCGGAAGACGGCGCCCTCGGCCTCAAGGAACTCGGCGAGTATCTCCTGCTTGTAGTCTGCCTCCGACATGTCCTGGGTGATTTCGGCCAAAGCCACCTTGCTCAAATGTGGATTGTCCAAGCTAGTAAAGTGCCATTGTTTCCAACGTCCACCATCCTGTACCGCCCTAGCATGGAGCTGAAAGAAGTGGTTCTTGCGCCTCGGCGT
>DATKWR010000753.1:0-3047 GCA_035529475.1 Sedimentisphaerales bacterium
CACGTGCGGGGGATCGGTGGCGAGAGCGCGGCCCCAACTGTGGTTTTGGGGCGAGGAACTTCTACATCGGGTTGTCAGGTCTTGCGTGCAGCGGTGATGACTTGGTTCTCACGGCACGCGTCTGTGTGGGCCGCGATCTTCTTCAGGCAGGTATTGGGCTAACCGAGAATGCGTACCAAGCCGTATGCAGAGGTCCAGGGGACACAATTGTAGCCAAGTTGTCCTTCCCGCTGTGGTCGAATTGGCAGATAGCAAGCTTTCCAGTTGTCCGGTTGTAGGCACCTGCACGAAAACGCGAAAAAAGAGGCTGAGATTCGAAAAATAAAGATAACAAAATGCTGGGCTTTTGGGTAGAATTCCTTTCATTTAGAGAGTGACTACAGAGTTGTAGAATTCAAAGAAACGTGAATCTCTCATAGATTATGGCAATAGATGATGCCATCCAGACTCTTACCAAGATTTATCAGTCAATCGACCAAGGGATTCCAAAAACAGCCGCCAGTCCTGACGCTTTAGTCAATCACTTAAACGATTTATATGGCGAATCCTGCAAAGGTCTTACCTCGGAAGAACTATTCGCATACGATGACGTCAGAAGCCCTTCAATAACACTCACTATTGGTGTTGATGTTGAATTTGATCTCAAGAGAGTCATGGAGAATATGCGGACAAGACTCCACGCAACACAGTCTGGCAAAGCGGATGAAATAGGAAAAACAGGCATAGTCTGGTCTCATGGACGTTATGATTTTGTGTGTGACGACGATGCAGGACTTCTACGAATATCACATAGATATAGCCATAAAGGAGGAGATATAAAAATCTGGGTCGTACCTCATGATATTGGTAGAGAATCGTAGAACAATTGGGCTTTTTGGTGCCTTCTTGCCGATCTGTTATGTGTCCGATAACCGATTTGAGCAAGGAGGCCGCAGATGCACGACGTACAATCACAGGTCCACGAGCGTCCGCCGACTGGTGAACTGCCGCTGGGATTCTTCGCCTGCCCGAATCCCGACTGTGAGGCGTTCAACCGTTTCGGCGGCGACAATCTGTCGGTGGCCGAATACATGGGCAAGGACAAGGCCATTCGACGTCTGTACTGCCGCAGTTGCAAGACCCGGTTCAGCGAACGCCAGGGTTCTCTCATGGCATATAGTAAACTGCCTCTGCCCACTGTGGTGCGGATCGTCAAATGCGTGGGCCACGGCTGCTCCGTGGAAGCGACGGCCGACATCTGTGAGGTGGATGCCCGCACGGTCCAACGGATTGTGGATCGCGGGGGAACGCGAGCGGAGGATTTCCACCGGTTGTCCTTGGAACGGCTGGAGGAGCGGTTGGAGGCGGTCCAGATGGATGAACTGCATGGCCGCGTGGCCGAGAAGGACGGCGAAAAAAAGGGCGGTCTTCGGGGCGTCGTGGGCTGGGTCGCACGTGGGCTCATGCCGCCCTCGAAGTGAAAAGTCGCTTTCTGATCGATCTGCGAGTGGGGCCTCGCACGCTGGAGATGACGGTGGCGTTGGTCACCTCGGTGGCAGCGTGCTGTCTGCGGTTTCTGAAGTATCCGCTGGTGTTGGTGGACGACTACGCCCCGTATCGCACCGCCATTCTTCAAGTCTTCGGGCAGATCCAGTATCGTCGGCGTCGTCGCCGGCACGGCCGCAAGTGCCAGCCGGGTTTGAAACCGCCCCCCGGCTTGCTGGTGGGCATCGTCCGGAAGGTTCGAGACGACTCGGGGAACCTGGTGAAGGTCAGCCGCAAGGCGTTTGCCGGGACGGTCAAACAGATCGAGGCTCGGATTCGCGAACTGGGCATCGGCACGCGGATCAACACCTCGTACATCGAGAGGCTCAACGGCACGCTTCGGGGTCAGCAAGCTCGTCTGACTCGTCGGACCCAGAATGGCTCTCGTCGCAGCGATTTGTTGCAGAAGGGTCTGCATATTTGGCGCGACCTCTACAACTGGATTCGTGTTCATGGTTCTCTGGAAGGTCGCACTCCGGCGATGACCCTGGGCTTGGCCGACCATGTGTGGAGCGTCGTGGAATATGTGTGTCACCCGGTCCACGTCAGCGACCTCCAGCGTGACCTCTGGGCTGAGGAGCGCAATGCCGTGCAAGAATCGGCCTTAGACGCCTACAAACGCAGGAAAGTCTTACCAACATCATGAGCTACGACCAAAATCTGTGTGTTAAGCATAATAAAGAAAATGATAGATTATGCCAGAGATTATCTTGAGGAAGCCAAGAAATCTACAGAGGAAAGCACCGGAACTCCAGAAACAGATTGACACTCGTGTCCCAGCTTCCTTATAGCCAATCACCAGCTGGTATTTGATCCACCGCCTGGCGTAAGACAGGATCAACATTCGTATAGACCTTGTTGGTCAGATCTGATGAAGAATGTTCCAGCAGCCTCTGTGTGACAGCAGTGGAAACGCCGTTCTGAGCAAGCACCGAACCAAAGGTCTTGCGCAAATCATGAAACTTGAAATCACCCAAGCCAAGCTTATCACGGATCTGTGTCCATCTGTATTGATTGAAGCGATCTGTGAATATCTTCTCTTGTTCAGGATTCAGCCCCGAGACGTATTTCTTAAGTTCTCCCATGATAGGAACCGGCACGGGCCGCGAGCCCATGCTCTTTCGGGTTTTTTGGCTCCTTGTCGTGACGTAGCTGTTTTCAAGGTCAACATCAGAAACGCTCAATGATTCGATGTCACCGCGTCTCAAGCCCGTGCCCAGAGCTAACAAGATTCTCATCCTTAGTGTCGGAAACTGCCTGGAAGCTGACAACAATTTCCTTATCTGAACCGTGCTCAAGGATTTCACGGGTTTCTCATCTTCTTTCACCAGCCTTATCTCTATGTCTCCGTTCAGATACCTATTCTTCCGGCACCAATGGGTAAACGCCTTGAGGTTCCTGATGTCCTTGTTAAGCGTCGAGCGTTTTATTTCCTGGCCTCTCCTGAGTATGAACTCATCAACGGCGGTTTGTGTAATCTGTCTCGAGTTGCATTTCCCAACCAAGCGTTCGAAGTGACGCAT
>DATKWR010000754.1:0-2417 GCA_035529475.1 Sedimentisphaerales bacterium
AGATACGTCAGACCCTTGATTTCGAGGTTCTCAGGAAGCTCGATCCGGATCTCGTGCGGATACGCGGGGGCGCCCTGGTCCCACGCGGTATGCCATATTGTATCGGGATTTCCGTCAAGGACATTCGCGGCCTCGTAGCCCGGCGCTTCGCTGTCAGCCATGACCACGCGGGCATTGCTCAATAAAGTCGGCTTCTTAAACAGACCCTCAATCACTTCGGCCTCGACTCTGTGCTTGGGTGCAAAGGCGTCGCTACTGACATAGCTTAGCAGGCGGTGAAGCATCTGCCGCGCGACGGAGCGTTCGTCGAGGTTGCTGCGAAGGTCCATACTGCATACAAGCAGCTTGCCCCGACCCACTCTCGCTTCAAAGAGCAGGCCCAGTTTGCGATTGGTATTCCAGTCGTCTATAACCTGGACGATGGGGCGCAGCTCGGGGGCGAATTCATCGAGCACCATGAACCTCGACTTGGTCACCAGGTCCCACCATTGCCAGTTGCTGTGAAACTCCGTGGGGAATTCCGCCAGGGCCGGATGCTTCGGATCGCACAGGATGCCCAACGTATGGGGAGGCTGGCGTCTGGTCCACTGCGTGTTCCAGAAAATCGTGGTAAAGCCGGGCGGGATGTCGCTGTCGATACAATTCAACGCCGGCATCAGCAGCACCTTGCCACCTGCTTTCAGAGCTGCCCGAGCCTGCTCATCGAATTGCTCGGCGATGAGGATGCTGCTGGGCGCTTTAGTATCGACTTTCTGCGGATAGACCCAGATGTCCCAGTTGTTCGAATATGGCGTGCCTCTGACGGAAACGGTTACAGTGAGCTTTGCCGGTGCGGCCACGTTTCCAAGCGGGACTTCAATCTTTCCCAATTGAATGCCGTTACCCAGCGGGATCGTCATCTCGGCTAATTGTCCCGCGGCTACTTCGCGGCCGTCGCTGTCGTTGATGGACCAAACGGGAACAGCATCGCGGATCGCAGCCGGACCGAAGTTGGCGATTTCGACGTCGGCCGTGAATATCTCGTCGGTGGTCCACGTGCGCTTCTTCATCCGCACCAGAGGAACGGTTTCGCAACAGTAGCGATGATGTTCATCCGGCTCGATGTAGCCTTTGGAATCCCAGAAGGGATCGAGGATGCCGACCAAAGCCGTTCCCTGGCCGGGGAAGTCGTGAATATCGAGCAGTTGAAAGCCGCCGAAGCCGGGCGTCCGAAGGGCGGACTCAATTTCTTCTTTGTAGAGCAGCGCCTGCAATTTGCCCGAGGCCATCAGGAAATCCTGCGCCTGATCGAGCATGTGATGTGCGACCAGCGTTTCGCGAAAGATCTCGAAATTGCGCGCCCGCAGGACGCCGGTGTACTTCTCGATTTCCTTCAAGTTGGGATACACGCACCACTGCCCGATTTCGTGACTCACAACGGGTACGCTGTAGTTCTTTATGATGTCGCGGTAGTCCGTGGCCGTCTCGGGCGGATTTGCGTTGAAACGGCTTTTGAGGCCCGCGCCCCATTGGTGACCGCGAGGAGCGGGGGTGCTGTAGTATTGGTTTTCGGGGATGATGGGCCAGCCGGCCGCGCTCGTGTAAAGCCTGCGCGGGTCCTTGTCTTTCCAGTAGTTCACCAGATCGCCAAGAAACCTCTTTTGGTTGGAGCCGCCCGGCTCGTTGCCGTAAGCCAGCATGCAAAACGAGGGGTGATTGCCGTATGCCTTCAAGATGCGGTCGCCCTCGGCGTAGATGAATTTGTCGATGGGCTGGCCATTGCCCACAGCAGCCCAGGCAGCACATTCGACGTGGAAGAAGAATCCCAGCCGGTCGGCGGCCTCGAATGCCGCCTCCGGCGGGCACCACGAGTGGAAGCGCAGGTGGTTGAGCCCATGGGCCTTGGCGATTCGCAGGATACGCAGCCATGCCTCGACGTCTGTAGGCGGGTAACCCGTCAGCGGGAAGATGCAGCACTCCAACGTCCCGCGCAGGAAAATCAGGCGGTCGTTGATCGTAAACTGCGTCCCCTTCGTGCCGAACTCGCGCATACCGAATGTAACGGTCTTTTCATCGCGCAGCGCACTGGGTTCTGAATTGCCGACAAGCGAGACGGTCAGGTTGTACAACGCCGGCGAGAACTCGTCCCATAGTTGCACGTCGTTGCCCATTGCGTAGTCAGCTTCTACGAGGGTCTCGGGTCCTGACCCTGTAAATTCGACGAGCTTTTCCGCCGGGCTGTGACTTCGCTTGGTGTTCCAGCTTCTGGCCCCGATCTTCAGTGTCCCCCGAACCGGCTCATTGGTGCTGTTGGCCAGGGTAATAAGAAGCTTTGCCGATTTCTCGCGAATGTTGGGATAGACCTGCATGTCGCTGATCCACACGCGGTCGCTCGCGCGCAGCTCGATCTTGCCGATGATGCCGTTCCAGTTCGTCTG
>DATKWR010000755.1:0-10791 GCA_035529475.1 Sedimentisphaerales bacterium
AGAAACGCCGCAGCGTGTTTGACCAGCCTGAAGCAGATTCCCGACGCAGCGGAAAAAACGCTCAGGGAAGTCGAGAAAATTTTAGTCCGCCATTTCACCGAACTGCTCGGCCGACCGCCCAAAATGGCAAAGCACGTCCTCAAAGGCTGATTTGGCCCGAGGTCGATATGCAAGATACTGACTATGGCCAAAGACGATCTCCCGCCTCAAGCATCAGGGCGTTGACCGTCAGGGTGCGAAGAGGCATGGAGAGCAGATACGCACCTGCAATCATTGCCGGCATAGCGGCCTTCATCATGCTGCCGGCCTTGAACGCCGGCTTCATACAGGACGACCTGTACCATCGCGTAAGGCTCGTCCAGCCCTCCGAGTTACCCGAACGACTTTATGATACGGGAATGATTTCATCCGATGCGGGCACGCTGCGCGCGGCACTTCGTGACATGCACTCCTTCGCTCGAACGAAGCAGCAGGCCGACACTCTGAAGGAGTGCGGCATGTGTCCCTGGTGGACCACGGAAGACTGGCGACTGGCCAATTGGCGGCCCCTCGACAGCTTTACGCATTGGCTGGACTATCGCCTGTTTCCGGATTATCCGCCGCTGATGCACCTGCACAATATTCTCTGGTTCGCAGCGGTGATATTCCTTCTGGCCAGCCTGTATCGACAACTCATGACGCCATTGTGGCTGGCTTCTTTTGCGGCGCTGCTCTATACCATCGACGAGAGCAACTACTTCCCCGCGATGTGGATTGCAAACAGAAACCTCATCCTGGCTTTGTTCTTCTGCTTGCTGACATTGCTGCTGCACCACAAATGGAGGCGTGATGATTCGGTTGCTGCCGGCGTTGGCGCTGTGTTTGCACTGCTGCTGTCGCTGCTATCGACCGAGGCCGGGGTGGCAACGTTTGCCTACCTTCTGGCGTACGCTCTTATCCTGGATCGCGGCAGTTGGACGCGGAGGCTCGTCAGCCTGGCTCCGGGCGTGATCGTAATAGCAGCCTGGCGGCTCATTTACAACGGCCTCGGGTATGGAGCCAGTGGAAGCGGCTTTGTCATCGACCCTGGACGCGAGCCTCTGCGTTATGCGTGGGCCGTCATCGAGCGGGCGCCGGCCCTTCTTTGCGGACAGTGGGGACCGACTGCCGCGGAAATGACCTATTTCTTCTGCGACTATGCCGCAGGATGGTATGCCCTTGCGGGCGGGGCGTTTCTGATCGTGCTTTTGCTCGTCCTGATACCCCTGCTGCGAAGGAACCGCACAGCGCGTTTCTGGTTTGTGGGGATGCTGCTTTGTGTGCTTCCGATATGTGCTACGATGCCGATGAACCGCAATCTGCTTTTCGTGGCCATCGGAGCTTTCGGGCTGACGGCGCAGTTCATCGCCGGCATGTTTGCCAGGGAAAGCTGGCTCCCGGCATCGCGCTTCTGGCGCGTCCCCGCGTGGATACTCTGCGTCACATTGATAATCACCCACATCGGCGTGGCGGCCGCAGCCAGGGCCCGGGCGCCCAAAATCATGTCGCTTGCCTTCAAGACGTTTTACTCGACCATCAATGTTGACCCATCCATTGACTTGAAGGACAGGACGCTGGTCGTGGTCAACGCCCCCAATCCGTTCCTGTTTATGGGTCTGCCCTTCCTCAGGGCTTACGAGACCGAGCCAATGCCCAGAAGCGTGCGCCTTCTGGCCCCCGGCTTTGAACCGTTGGAGATTACCCGAACCGGCGAAAAGACACTGCTGGTCGCAGCCCAAAAAGGCAATCTTCTGTCAACGAACACATCCCGTCGGGATTTCAAGCTGAACTTCGTCTATTTCTATAGTCGCTTCGACTGTCTCTTCAGGCCCGAGAAGCTGCCCTTTCAGGCCAGTCAGAAAATCGATCTCAACAACGTGTCGGTCGAAGTCACCGACATCGACACCAACGGCCAACCAACGCAGGTTCTATTCCACTTTGCGGCGCCTTTGGATGACCCGGCCTTGTGCTGGTTGCAGTGGACTTGGGAAAGGAACGGACTTGGCTCTTATTCAACGTTTGAAGTCCCCCCCGTGGGAGAAAAACGGCATCTGGCCGGCCCCTTTGGCGATGAGTGAATCGCCCCTGTTACTCTTCAAATAATTCGGGCTCGGCCGGGCCGATCGTCCTCTTGTGCGGCTTGATGCTCAGGTGGTCGCAGGCCTGAGGGGTGATTTCTCTGCCTCGTTTCGTTCGGCGCAGGAAGCCTATTTGCAGCAGATAAGGCTCGACCACGTCCTCCAGCGTGTCTCTTTCTTCGCCCAGCGTGGCGGCAATTGCCTCGATGCCGGCCGGGCCGCCGCCGTAGATATTGGCCAAAGCGCGCAAAAAGGCCCGGTCCAGCTCGTCCAGCCCCAACGGGTCGATCTGCTCCATCTTCAGCGAGCTTTCGACAATCGGCGTGCTCAGGACCCCTGAGCCTTTCACCTGGGCGTAGTCGCGGACGCGCTTGAGCAATCGATTCGCCACCCGCGGCGTCCCGCGCGACCGCGCCGCGATCAATTCCAGCGTCCCCTCCTCACATTCCAATCCAAGCAGCACCGCGGACCTGGCCAAAATCTCGGTCAGCTCTTCCCGGCCGTAGAAGTCCAGATGGTACAGCATCCCGAACCGGCTGCGCAAGGGAGCGCTGAGCAGCCCCGCCCTCGTCGTGGCGCCGACGAGGGTGAAACGTTTCAGCGGGAAATTGATCGTCTTGGCATGCAGGCCGCTGTCCACGGTGAAGTCCACCTTGAAATCCTCCATCGCCGGATAGATGAATTCTTCGACGGGGGTGCTGAGCCGGTGAACTTCATCGATAAAAAGCACGTCGCCCGTGTTGACGTTGCTCAAAAGACCCATCACGTCGCCGGCCTTCGCCAGGGCCGGGCCCGAAGAGCACCGGATTCTGGCCCCCATTTCATTGGCCACCACGTGAGCGAGCGTTGTCTTGCCGAGTCCGGGCGGGCCGTAGAACAGAATATGCTCCAGCGGCTCGGATCGCTGCTTGGCCGCGGCGATGGCGATTGAGAGCTTCTCCTTGACGTTGCCCTGACCGATGCACTCAGCTAAGAGCTTGGGCCGAAGCGAGACGTTGAAACTCTCTTCCTGCTCGCTCAAAGACTGCCCGCTTATGATTCTGCCTATAGCCATGACTCACCGGACACAGCATGGGCAAACGAGTTGCCCATCCTACCGTGCTTTCTACTTTTTTTTCTTAAACTTCCACGCCTTGCTTCAATCGGTACACCAGCGGGACCAGCGCCTCGGCGGTACGGATGTCGGGATGCTTTCGACAGGCGAATTCGATCATCTCCATCGCCTCGGCTCGTTTCTCGCCCCACGCAATGAGAATCTCGAGCGCCTCGATCTGGAAGGGCTTGAAGCCAATTCCCGTCGGGCCGGCCGGCTCTGCTCCGGCGGCAAACGACTGTAACTTGCCCTTGAGCTCGGCGATAATCTGCTGGGCCATCCTCCTTCCAATCGTCGGCAGCGACATGAGTGTTTTGTCGTCGCCGTTTTCTATCGCCCCGGCAATCGTGGCAATCGGGATGCTCAACGAGCGCAGACCTTTTTTGATGCCCATCCCTTTGACGCTGATATAGGTGGTGAAGAATTCCCGCTCGCCCGCACTCAGAAAGCCGACCATCCTCGGTATCAGGTTGCCGCCGCCCAGCGAGCCTTCGTAATATTCCATCGTGCAAAGCGTGACGTCCGAGCCGACCTGGCCCGATAGCGCGCTGATGCAATAGCTCGGCAGCATGACCTCGTAACCGACCGGCCCGACCTGAACCAGGCAGCAGTCGGTATCCAGCTTGACCAGTTTTCCCTCAATCTGAGCAATCATAGATCAATTGATTATCCCCTGCGTCCTTTTCCTTCGTTGCTTATCGAATCGCAACACTTCGTGTCGAATTTGCACAGCACAGCGCCGCCGCGATGGCATCGGCCACGTCGTGGGGCTCGGGCAGCTCGGGCAGGCACAAAAGCGTTTGAATGGTCCTCTGCATCTGCTCCTTCGACGCCCTGCCGTTGCCGGTGACCGACTTTTTTATGCGCGTCGCGCTGAAACTTCTGACTTCGATCCCGGCCCCGGCGCACTTTTGCAGTATAACGCCTCTGGCGTGCCCCATCAATATGGCCGTCCTCGGATGGGCGTAGTGGGAGTACAACTCTTCGACGGCGACAACTTCAGGACTGAGGCTCTCCAGCAGCGACTGGATATCCTCGGCGATTTGACAGAGCTTCTGTTCGAGGGCTTGGCCGCCCTGCGTGCGAATGACGCCGGCTTCTATCAGCTTCTCAAGTCCAGGCTCCGCCTCCAGACAGGCATACCCGCAAACCTGCAAACCCGGATCAATCCCGAGGATTCTCATTTCATCTCCCATTGAGTTGATCCATCCGCGTCATCACTGACGATGATGTCAGATTGCAGAAAAACGTCACGTATTTTGTCAGCGGTTTTGAAGTCTCTTTGGTTACGAGCTCTCCTGCGTTCTTCGAGAAAACTGTTGACTAGCTTCAGGAGCCTATTGTGTTCCGCCACAGTAACTTGAGAAGTCCCATAACTTTCCTTGACAATACCCAGTACATCCCCTCCCAGTTTTCTGAACGACTGGTCAACAGCATCAAGCGTCTCTCCGGTAACACCTTTTTTGTCAAACAGGGTGTTAATCAAACGGACAAGGTCGAACATGACCGACAAAGCGACCGCGGTGTTCAGGTCGTCATTCATCGCATTTTCGAACTTATTCCTGTACCTCGCGAGTTCATCCAACACGCTATCATCAGCCTCACCCTTTGGAGCAGATGTCTTTCGTCCTCGTACTGCTATAGCCGCGGCCGTTATTTTGTCGTAACCGCTCTGGGCGGCGAAGAGGGCCGCATCAGAAAAGTCGATGGGACTCCTGTAATGACTGTTCAGAATCAACTGGCGCACCGCCAGCGGGTCGTAGCTTTTAGTCAATTTCTCGTGCGCGCCTGTGAAGGCCTGCTTGAGGGTGATGAAGTTGTTCAGGCTTTTACCCATCTTCTGGCCATCGACGGTGACCATGTTGTTGTGCAGCCAGAACCTGGCAAACTGCACGCCGTTGGCGGCCTCGGATTGGGCGATCTCGCACTCGTGATGGGGGAATTTATTCTCCATGCCTCCGCCGTGAATATCAAAAGGTTGGCCGAGATATTTTGTGCTCATCACGGAGCACTCCAGGTGCCAGCCGGGATAGCCCATCCCCCAGGGGCTTGGCCACTGCATGATATGGTTCGGCTCGGCCTTCTTCCAAAGGGCGAAGTCAGCGGGATTCTTCTTGTCCAGCGAAACCTCAACGCGAGCGCCCGCCTGCATCTCTTCGACGTTCCTGCCTGAAAGTTTTCCATAATCCTTGAAGCTGGACACGTCGAAATAGACGGAGCCGTTGACCTCGTAGGCATAGCCTTTTGCGAGCAGCGTCTTGACCAGCTCGATCTGCTCGACGATATGGCCGCTCGCCCGCGGGCTGATGTCGGGCCGGACGCAGTTGAGCTGGTCCATATCCTCGAAGTAACTTCGCGTATAGAACTCGGCCAGCGCCATGGGGTGCTTCTTTTCTCTTTTGGCCGCGGCGCCGATCTTGTCTTCGCCTTCGTCCGCATCGTCGGTGAGGTGGCCAACATCGGTGATATTTTGCACGTAGGTGACGTTGTACCCCAAATAGCGAAGATACCTGACCAGGATATCGAAGCTCACGTAGCTTTTGGCATGTCCCAGGTGGGCGTGCCCATAGACCGTCGGCCCGCAGACGTAGATCCCGACGCGGCCTTCCCGCAACGGCGTGAATTCCTCTTGCCTTCTTGTCAGACTGTTATAAAGCTGCAACGCCATTTCAACCTCTTATAAGACACAGATTACCGTTACAATACTATTCCATATCTGCCGTCGATAAGGATTACTGCTTATCGCCTTCGATTTCCGCGATATGCCGTCTGGGGAGATAATTTTCCCGACTAATCACCTTGCGATGAGTTTCCTGTTCGAGTTTTTTGCGCGCAATACCGGCCACGTTTCCACCTCGTCGCGCGACCTTCTTATTTTCTATGAAGGCTTCCGGATGCTCAACCCTTGTAATCTGTGTTGTTGAAGCCTCTCCGAGCATGGAGAAAATAAGCTCCAAATCGGTCATGTGGTCACGCAGATTTTCCCGTTTTAATCCTTTGACTTTTTTGTACTGGCTGGGAGTAAGACCAAAGGCCGCCTTGGAAATCTCCGCTGTAAGAATTTCGTATTCCTTCTCTTGCTTTACGCCGTGATTCTTCCATTCGTCGGTAAGTTCCTCGCGGATGGCGATTCCGCGCATTCGTTTCTCAATCCAGTCATCGCTATAACCTTTGGCTTTGTATAAGGCCCTCGTGCGTTTAGTCGCAATTTCAGGGTCTTCTATTTCCTGTATTCTTTCATAGCCAACCTTGGCCAGCCAAAGCTTAAAGGGCTCCGCTTTAGGCGATGGAATTGACTGAATTATGCGGAAAATACCCTCTGTATTGGCACAATTTAGTTTTTGCATGCCGCCGGCGGTTTGTATAGAAAGGGGGGTGGCAATTTGCCCCCACCCTTTGGCCAGTTCAGCATCTCGCCTACGCATATCCTTAATATATCCATCCGGCTGGGCCGAATCCGTTAGAGCAGCAACAACATCCCTTATGACAAACCACCATTGGTCATTATGAATCGTCTTCCTGATTTCTTTCTTTCTGAAAACAGCTATCTTTGTGGTGGGTACTAATTCATTTGCCATTACTTAGCTTCCCCATGGCGTCTGCGGAGCAGTGTCAGATTCATAAGGTTCTTCTCCGCTTCTTTTTCAGCAGCACTGCGGCGGTGGCGGCCATGGCCTGGCCGGCGCCGATCTCGCCGAGTCCTTCATTCGTTTTGGCCTTGACGTTGACCGCCGTAAAGTCAATGCCCAAAAGACCGGCAATACAGCGCTTCATCTGCCCCTTGACCGGCGTCAGCTTCGGCTCCTCCGCGTGGATAATCACATCGACGTTGACCACCTCCCAGCGTTTCTCTTCAAGCTGCTCCTTGATGATACAGAGGAGCTCTTTGCTGTCGGCGTCCTTCCAGCGGGGGTCGGTGTCGGGAAAGAACGTCCCTATGTCGC
The DNA here is from genome assembly GCA_035529475.1 of Sedimentisphaerales bacterium. Classification (GTDB taxonomy): domain Bacteria; phylum Planctomycetota; class Phycisphaerae; order Sedimentisphaerales; family Anaerobacaceae. The sequence goes on from DATKWR010000755.1 coordinate 7,134, forward strand.
CCATGCCGGCGGCCCCGATAAGTGCGTCGATGATGGCGTGCAAGCCGACGTCGCCGTCGCTGTGGCCCAGCAGGCCCGCCGGGTAAGGCACGTGCACGCCGCACAGCATCAGACTGCGGCCCTCCGCCAGCCGGTGGATATCCGTGCCGATTCCAGTGCGATATTCGGCCTTCGGCTCCTCGATCACAGTATCCCCTTCGTGCTTGGAACGTCTCTGCCCACAATCGCCACGGCGGCCCCGAGCGCCTGGCCCAGCCCTTTGAAAATCGCCTCGGCGATATGATGACTGTTCGTGCCGTACGGAACGTTGATGTGGAGGTTGAACTTGCCGTTGTTGGAGAAGCTCCTGAGCATCTCTTCAAGGCACTCCACGTCGAAATCGCCGATCTTATCCGTTCGATACTCGACGTTATAGACGCAACTCGGCCTGCCCGAGAGGTCGATAGAGACATTCGCCAGGGCGTCCTCCATCGGCACCGAGCTGTGCCCATACCGGGCGATGCCTTTCTTGTCGGCCAGCGCCTCGAGCAGACATTCGCCCAGGCAAATAGCAATATCTTCGACGGTGTGATGCGCATCGACCTCCAGGTCGCCCTTGGCCCTGACCACCACATCGATCCGGCTGTGCTTGCTCAGGTGCGTGAGCATGTGGTCGAGAAAGCCGATGCCGCTGTCGATCTCGTACTTGCCGACGCCGTCCAGATTCAGCTCGACGGTCACGTCGGTTTCCTTCGTCTGCCTGTGAATTCGGGCGATTCGTTCTGCCATAAAGATATTCCTTCTTCCATCGAAGCGTAGAGTAGCCAACGCCGCAAGTGACTAAAGTTATAAGTGCCTAAAGTGACTAAAGTTGAGAGCTGCGTTGCCACACTTTAGTCACTTTAGCTCACTCTTTCAATCCCCTAAGATTTCCTTCAAAGCCAAGACCACTTTATCGTTCTGTTCGCTCGTGCCGACCGTTATTCTCAGCCGATTGTCGATGCCGGGCAGGTCAAAGTACCGAACGTAAATATTGCGCTGGACCAGCTTGTCGTATATCTCGCGGGCCTGGCATTTCCTGCACTCGGCCAGAACAAAGTTGGCGTGGCTCTGCGGCACGACGAAATCCAAAGCGCGGAGCTGCCCAATCAGCAACTCGCGGGCTCTTTTCACCTTTTCCGTCGTTTGTTTGAAATACTCCCGGTCTTTTATCGCCGCGGTGGCGACCGCGATAGCGACGGCATCGACGTTGTAGGAGTCCTTGACCTTCATCAGCCCGGCGATTAAATCGGCCGGGGCAATCGCGTACCCGAACCGCAACCCGGCAAGGCCATACCCCTTGCTCATCGAGCGAAGCACTATGATGTTGTCGAGGTCCTTAACCAGACCGGCGCAATTTTCCGCCGCAAAATCCACGTAGGCTTCATCGACAAGCAGAACGCCCGAAAGCTCGTCGGCCAGCGAGGCGAGCTCGCCGACGCTGACGAAGCTGCCGCTCGGAGCGTTCGGATTGCACACAATCGTCAGGGCGGCTTTCGTCTTGGTCAATTTGGCCGGCAGGTTGAATTCGCCGTCAAACGGAATCTCTATGGCTTCGCAGTTTTGCAGTTTTGCAAGAACCGGATAGAGCGAATACGTTGGGACGGGATACGCTACGGGCCTGTTTTCGTCGCAGAAAGCGCGAAAAGCGATACTCAGCAGGTCGTCCCCGCCGTTGCAGCACATGATGTTTTCCGGCCGCACGCCATTGACTTCGGCCGCCGCCTGCCGAAACGCATCCCCAAGCGGGTCGGGATAGCGACGAAGCTGCTCGGCGTCTATTTGGCCGAGCACCTTGATAGCCTGTGGCGAAGGCGGATACGGGTTCTCATTGGTATTGAGCTTGATGATATCCACCTGCTTAGGCTGAAAACCCGGCTCGTAACCCTTTGCTTCTTCAATGTTTTCTCGAAAGTAACCCATCGTCTGAGTCGTATCGCGTTACGCGGATTTCGTAGGGGCAACCCTATGTGGTTGCCCAAAGCCTATCGAACGGGCAGGCACATAGGCCTGCCCCTACAACACCAATGCGAATAAGGATTATACGCGGATTAAACTCCCGGCGAAAGAGGGATTTTGGGATTCTTCCTGCGAACGGTGATTCAGGCGGAGGCTGCTGGGGGCTAGCGGCTCACTTTCGGCAGTAGTCAACCAAGCGGGCGATTTCGCTGCGAAGGTCCTTGCGATGCACGATCATATCGACGAAGCCATGCTCGAGCATGAACTCGGCCGTCTGGAAGCCTTCGGGCAGCTCGACCTTGATGGTCTCGGCAATCGTGCGAGGTCCTGCAAAACCGATCAGCGCCCCCGGCTCGGCGATGATGCAATCGCCCAGCATGGCAAAGCTGGCCGTGACGCCGCCGGTTGTCGGGTCGGCCAGGACGCAGATGTAAAGCCCGCCGGCCTCGTCGAATTTCGCCAGCGCCGCGGACGTCTTGGCCATCTGGCCGAGCGAGACCACGCCCTCGTGCATTCTGGCCCCACCCGAGCAGGCCACGACGACCAGAGGCAGCTTTTCTTCCATCGCCTTATCCACGGCGGCGCAGAACTTCTCGCCGACCACGAAGCCCATCGAGCCCATCAGGAAGTTGGGCTCCATCACGGCCATGACCACTCCCCTGCCCTTGATGAAGGCGCCGCCGACGACCATGGCTTCCTTGACGCCGGACTTCTTGGCGTCTTCTTTGAGCCGCTGCTTGTAGGTGGTGCCCCGGAACTTGAAGCCCAGCGGATCGTCGCTCGCCAGATCACCCATAAACTGCTGGAACGTGCCCTCATCGGCAAGGTACTTGATGCGTGTATTGGCGTCGATGCGGAAGTGATAGGTGCACTCCGGGCAAACGTTGAGGTTTTTCTCGACCGTACTGCGGTACAGCATGTGCTCGCAGCGCAGACACCGCATCCAGAGCCCTTCCGGCATCTCTTTACGAGGCCGGAGGGAGAAACCTTTCCACTTCGACTTGGCTTCTTTGCCCATAAGCACCCAATATACAACCCCGCGTCCGGGGCAGGGTTTTTCCACAAAGCTACTTATTCGGCTATTCTCGCAAATTGTACCAAAAAACAGCCCAAGCCACCACAAAAATTACAGGCCGGCCCGGCGAATGGCGTTTATGGCTGCGATACGGTCGGATTTTCCGAATATCGCGTTGCCGGCCACGAGGGTGTCGGCGCCGTAGGAAACCACGATGGGCACCGTTTGAGGGTCGATTCCGCCATCGACCTCGATGCGGATATCGGGACCGACCATTTGCCTGATCTGGGCAATTTTCTTCGCTGCCTCCGGCATAAATTTCTGCCCGCCAAAGCCCGGATGGACCGTCATCACCAGAACCATGTCGCAAAGCGGCGCCACTTCGGCAATGGCCTCGACGGGAGTATCGGGATTCAGGCATATCCCGGCGGTGCGTCCCAGTTCGTGTAATTTGTCGATGATGGCTATCGGCTCGTCGGCGGCTTCAATGTGAAACGTGACGTGGTCGGCGCCGGCTTCGACAAAACGCTCGGCATATTCTGCCGGCTCGCTGATCATCAGGTGGGCGTCGAACACCAAGTCGCTGACCTTGCGAAGCTTGGCAATCACCGGCGGGCCAATCGTGATATTCGGCACGAAGTGTCCGTCCATGACGTCCAGATGCAC
>DATKWR010000756.1:0-4204 GCA_035529475.1 Sedimentisphaerales bacterium
TCGTATTTCTCAACGTACCTCTTGCCCGTGGTCAGCTCGGCCACATTGAGCTCTCTTCTCTCCCGGTCGATTGCGACGACCTCGCTGCCGACTCTGACGTCAACGTTGAATCGCTGTTTGAATGACTCGGGCGTTTGCAGCAGCAGGTCCTCGCGGTGCTTGATCGCCCCGCCTATGTAGTAGGGCAGCCCGCAGTTGGCAAACGAGATGTGTTCGCCACGCTCAAACATGATGATTTGCGCCGCCTCATCGAGCCGGCGAAGTCTCGCCGCGGCGGAGGCCCCGCCGGCCACGCCGCCGACAATCAGTATCCTCTTAGACATTGGGCAGACATTCCTTTCGTGCGAGGGTTACACTCACTTTCGCTCGTCACAGATCTACTGCTCGTCGAACTTCCCTTCAGGAGGCTTTGGACGCGGTCCACGTGCAAACGATATCGCATGCGCAGGGCACGTCTCCATGCAGGTTCCGCAGGAAAAGCAGTCCGGTATCACTCTGTTGCGTTTGAGAATCGCATCCATTACCGTCGAAGGGCATGCCTTTGAACAAGCCTCGCAGGAAACACACTTGTCGTAATCCACCTTCATTCTGAAGATGCTGATCTTTTCCGCCAGCCAACCGACCAAACCAAAGGGGCAGAAGAAATGACACCAGGGCCGGTACGTGAAAAGACTTAGAACCATAATGGAAACGACAAAGAATCCCCCCACCATACTTACAGCGCGCGGCTTGAAAATCTTGAACGGATCAATCGTCTCGACGATATCCATAGCCCAGACAAATGCAGCAAGAACTAACAACACAAAGAAGAAGACCCGGACGGAATTCGATATCCGGAACGGGATTTTGACCTGCCCAAGTAGTCCTTTCCTGTCTTTGGAGTCTCTGTTCAATCTGAAAATCAGATCCTGAAGCGTACCTACCTGGCAACCCCATGAGCAGATGAATTTGTTGGCTAAGATGCTCATCAGAAGAAATATGGTAAGAGCGATAAGCCGTGGCGGGAAGACGACGCCCTTCGATGCCAGAAGAACAATGGCGTCTTTGACTGTTCCCATTGGGCTCGGATCGCTCCCCAAGAAAACTCCGAACAGGCCGACTGCAGCCATATATATCCATTTTCGATCTTGGGCGGTGACCTTGCCCCTTTTCAACAAGACAAAGACGGCAAGAAGAAAGATTGCCCACAGACTTCCCTTTGCCAAAATCTTGAACCAGTTTTTGGAAGCATGCTCAGCCTGAAGAGCAAGGATGCCATTTACTTTTTTGCCGAGCACTTCTTGATTCATGCCAAAATCAGCCACCCGCTTGTCGAGTTCATGCGGCGATGCAAGGTTGAAGATCCTTTTGAGCGCGTTGCGATCAAGGTCGTGTTTCGTGCCAAACTCGGCAACCGTCATCCCTTCGCTAACGGTGACAATCATTTTCTCCGCCTGTTGCTCCTGCTCCCCGGCCCAGAAGCGGCTCGATACGGCGGATATAGAAACTACTGCGGAGAAGATAACTATGAATGAGATTATTGTTCGCCACATTGTATGGAGATACCTCTGTAAATCCTGAGACACGCAGTCCTTCTTGCCAGAACCCGACGGGCTTGTTGCTGTTCCTGCCTGTACTATTTCCTGCCCTTCCTCTCACAATGGTCATAAACACAGTGGAGCAACTTTATCACGTTCTCGTTTTCAATTCGATAATACACTTTGGCGCCGTCCCGGCGGCAGTTCAGGACACCCTTGTCCTTCATCATGTTGAGCTGCTGACTCGTGATGGCCTGCTTTCCGCCCAGGGCGTCCACGATATCGCCCACGCACATTTCCTTGTTCTCCAGCAGCTCGACGATTTGAAGCCGCACCGGGTGCGCGACCGCCTTCAAAACCTCAGCTACGTTTTCAGCTACTTTCGTATCCATTCTCAATCGTTGGTAATATACATATAATACTATATATCTATATTACTATGTATCGTCAGCGATGTTCGCAAAAAAAGCGAACATTTTTGCATCATTAACGACTTGAAGCTTTGCTGGCGAAGGTATTGGATTGATCCGCCACGGGGACGGCGGCTTGACACGAGCACTCGGTCGCGGGACTGATCAAGGATAGCTGAGCGTCTGCCTGTCCGAAACCCAAAACGATCACGGATGTTCTTAACAGGGTACCAGTTAGGTTCCATGATATGGAGTTGTAGGCAAGTTCCAGGAACATGTCCCCAAAAGACTGATAATACTCGCATTATCAACAATAATTTTGGGGGTTCCTGCGTTTTTGTGCTTGACACGAACGAAGACTGGCGGTTAAATTAGGATAAGACGGCAATCTGGTGGGGGGCTGAATCAAAAGGACTTGGTCAAAAAAAAGGAATGGATAAGATGAAGGATTTGTTCACCACCGGTGAAGCTGCGGAGATTTGCAAAGTAAGCCAGCAGACAATAATCCGTTGCTTCGATGCCGGCCGGCTGGAGGGGTTCCGTGTTCCCGGCTCAAGATTCAGGAGGATTCCGCGCCAGAGTCTTGTCAAGTTCATGCAGGAAAACAAGATCCCTCTGGAGACAATCGAGTCCGGCAAGCGAAAGGTTCTTATTGTCGATGACGATGCAGAGATCGTCGAGCTGATCGTTGAGGTTCTGCGCCGGGACGGCAGGTTCGAGACCGAAACCGCGTCGAGCGGGTACGAGGCCGGAATAGCTACCCAACGGTTCCGGCCCGAGCTCATACTGCTCGATTACATGCTGCCCGACGTGAACGGCAACGTCGTCTGCCAGACAATAAGAAAGAACCCTGAATTTGAGAGCATCAGGATCATCATTGTAAGCGGCGTTGTCAAACAGGACGAAATCGCCCAATTGCTCAAGTCCGGCGCTCAGGATTTCATAAGAAAGCCGTTCGACGTTGCGGAGCTCACCGGCAAAATCGCCGCGGCACTGCAGATAAAATGAGACGCTACAAGCGGTCCGGCTACGGCTCGGAGCTTCGCCGAGACGAGTGGGACGGCTTGAACCTTGACGGCTTATGAGAGACAGGGATGATGGTATGCCGGACAGAGAATCCGACGTCAAGATCGCTGCCCAGCAGGTAGAGCGCATTATAGGACGGCTCGATTCGCTTTCTACGCTTGCTTCTGTTGGGGCGCAGCTTTTCACCCGGCTTCTGCAAGGCGGGTTTTCCCCTTCAACGCTGGCTGAAACAATCGAATCCGACCCGGCCCTGGCCGCGCGGAGCCTTTCGCTCGTGGCCCGGCGAGGTCTGCCCATTCCGGAGCGAGGCTTCTCACTTCGCCGGAGCCTGGAGGAGCTGCCCGCCCGGGAGATTCGTGACGCACTTCTGTCCGTTGGGGTCATGCGGCCTTTCGATCCCGACGGCGGCGGCGACCTGCGCAGCATCCCTCTGCGAAAAGGGCTCGTGCTCCACAGTCTTGCCGTTGCCTGTGGCGCCGAACAACTCGCCGTGCTGACGCTGCCCAACATAGACCCGCAACTGGCCTACTACGCCGGACTGCTCCACGATATGGGCAAGCTTGCATTGCAGGAGACGATGCCGAAAGGCTTTGCCCGTCTTATCGAAGAGGCCGAATCCGCCGGAGAATGCTCGTGTGCCATCGAGCGGAAAAATCTCGGCACGGACCACAGCGTTGTGGGCAACCATCTGGCCCGGAAGTGGCGACTGCCGAATGCCGTGACCCTTGCGGTTTGGCTCCACCACAGCGACGTTGCGGCGATTTCACGGGACATGCCCGAGGCCAGAATCGCGGCGATCGTGCAGTTGGCCGACTCCTTGGCGCGTCAGGTGAGCATCGGCCAATCCGGCAGTTTCGACCCGCCCGAGCTCTCCGAGCGGGTTCTAACTTGCCTGGGGATAGAGATCGAGCAGGCTCAGCACGTCGGACGGAGTCTCTCGGCGGCGGTCGAGCAGAAATCCAGGGTCCTGGGGCTGGATTTGCCTAATTCAGTGGCGGATTATTGCCAGGCGGCCCACGCCGCTACGGCCCAGTTCGCTCGCCAACATTCCGAGTTGTCCGACGAAAACTGCCGGCTGCAAAGCGCATCGAGCCATCTCGATTTTGCCGCCGATTTTCTGCTGAGTTTGAGTCCGGCCGCCGGTCCTGCCGAGATCGCAGAGAACTTCGCCGCACGCTGGCAGAAGTTCTATCAGACCGGGAGGGTGTGTCTGTATTTGACCCCGTCAGCGGGGGGCGAGGCGCTCGACGC
>DATKWR010000757.1:0-2372 GCA_035529475.1 Sedimentisphaerales bacterium
TCCGACTCGTTCAGCCCAGATACCGGACCTGAGAATACCGTCAACGGCTCCGGGCTCGATGCTAACGACATGCACTCGGAACAACAGACGGATATGTGGATGACCGGCATGACGGGGCCACAGCCGAGTTGGATCCAGTATGAGTTCGACAAGGTCTATAAACTTCACGAGATGTGGGTATGGAACTCTAATCAGAATATCGAGCCTCTTATTGGTTTCGGGCTCAAAGATGTTATGATTGAATACTCACCCAACGGCGTTGACTGGACTGAGTTGGCGGGTGTACCCGAATTCGCCCAGGCGTTCGGAACGCCTGGTTACGCGCACGATACCACGGTCGATTTTGGCGGTGTGCTGGCGAAGTACGTCAGGCTTACTGCTAATGACAACTGGGGCTTACTGACCCAATATGGTTTGAGCGAGGTCCGCTTCTTTTACATACCTGTCTGGGCAAGAGAGCCCAACCCGGATTCCGGGGCAACAGATGTAGATCTGGATGTGATCCTGAGCTTCAGAGCCGGAAGAGAAGCAGACCAGCACGATTTGTATCTAAGCTCTGATGAGCAGACCGTAATAGATGGTACTGCCCCTGTCACCACCATGACCGAAACCAGCCATGGTCCTTTGTTGCTCGATCTGGGCCAGACTTACTACTGGAAGGTAAATGAAGTCAATAGGGCCGAGACACCTACGACGTGGGAAGGTGACATCTGGACCTTTGCGACGCCTGATTTCATTGTCGTGGACGATTTTGAGGACTACAACGACTATCCGTCCTACGAGATCTACACGACGTGGCTGGATGGATATGAGAACCCTGCAAACGGCTCCCAGGTCGGCTATCTGACGCCTCCTGCAGTCGAGACGACGATTGTCCACGGCGGCGGCCAGTCGATGCCGCTGCTCTACAGCAACACCGGCAGCGCCGCGTACTCAGAAGCCACACGCACCTTTGCCGTTCCGCAAGACTGGACCCAACATGGGATTCAGACTTTAGGCGTGTGGTTCCACGGCACTGAGGGCAACACCGGGCAGTTCTACGTGAAGATCAACGGCGTCAAGGTCCCCTACGATGGCGACGCCGGCAACTTGGCGCGAGCAGCGTGGCAACTCTGGAATATAGACCTGACAATGATAGGCACAAACCTGCAGGGCGTCACCACGTTCGCCATTGGCCTTGACGGCAACGGTGCCGGTGGTACATTCTACTTCGACGATATCCGGCTGAATCGGTAGGTTGTATATGGATCGACAAAACGGCGAGGAATTCTGCGGCTGGTGCGGCAGGTTCTGATCTGTCCCGGGGCCTACGCTGATTGATTCAGTTTGGGCTCCGTTCAGTCTCACAAGTACCGAGATTGCCCCTCAAGGCATCCTGTGATTGTCAAGCGTCCATCGGACCACTATAGAATCGTAGAACGTACCATAAAGCCTCTTTAAAAAGTTCATGAATGGGACAGTCGTGGCGAGTTTATTGTTTCGATGCTTATGTCGGAACAGTTTTTGAATCACGCTGCGGTTTCCTTGGCTTCCTGTCGTAATAAACATCATCAGGCCTAAAACCATCCAAGGTCATATGTGGGCGCCATGTGTTATACCAATCCTCGAACTCTGAACACAACGTAACCAGATGATCAAAGCCCCCAATAAATGATACACGTTTGAGCCATTCGTTCTTCGAGGTCTCGATGACTCTTTCTGTGACAGCAATTGATCCATGTTTGCCTACAGCTCCAAGACGTGGCTTTATGTTCCAGCTATCCGGCAGTTCTGCAAAGACATCTCCTGTGAAAATACCGGCCTGATCCGAAATAATGTGTTTGGGTGCTACAGGAGTGTTTCGCGGTCTTGGGCTCTGCAGGATGTTTCGCACGGTGGAGGCCGAGAGGAAGATGCCCAGCAATTGGAGTTGGTGGGCGATTCGAATGCGGCCCCAACTGAGATTCGCTTTGGTGATCTCCCACACGAGCGCGGCGATCTCGGTTGGCGTCTTGTTCGCGGGAGTGCCGGAGGGCTTCTGATCTTCGATCTTGTGCAACCACCGATAGAGTGTGGATCGGGCAATGCCGAAATACCGGGAAACCTTTCGTCTGGGGATCTGGAAGGCTTCCATGTGCCAGAGGATGAGGAGTCTCTCGCGGACCTCATATCGCGGCTTCTTGCCCTTCTTGTGGAGGTGTTTCTGAAGGATCAATAGCTGCATTTCGAGCTGATAGACCCTGTCCTTGAGAAAGAGGATTTCTTTGGCTTTGGCATCGGTGTCCCTAGCGGCCAATCGCTTCAGGCTTCGTCTTCGAACCCGTCCCGAGAATCGCGCGGCCAGCAGGGCGGCTTTGACGAGGAGCGAGACGGCGGTATTGAGGAGGTCGAGG
>DATKWR010000758.1:0-2660 GCA_035529475.1 Sedimentisphaerales bacterium
TGCGAGAAGAGAACTGGCGGCCGTAGTCGAACACAGAGCAGAACAAAGGAGCAGCGAAATGAAACGCATTGCAGTCTTGTTATGGATAATCTTCACGGCGGCGGGGACCACCTCTGCTAAGGTTGATCTGGTCACGCTGCCCTCGCGGGATACCGTGCAGCTTACGATTTATAATTCGGCGGATATGACGTTGGTGCGGGAAAGCAGGGCGCTAACACTCAAGAGTGGCGCCAACGCCCTGCAATTCTCGTGGGAAAATACGCTGATCGACCCGACGAGTCTTGAGATGTTGCCCAAGGCCAACGCGAGCGAGATAGAGATCGCCGAATTGGTTTACCCGGCGAGGGTGAAGAACCTGGGCCTGTGGAACATCCAGAGCGGCGTCAGCGGCAAGGTGCCGGTGGAGATTACGTATCTGACCAGCGGTCTTTCGTGGCGGGCCTTCTATATGGGCACGCTCACGCAGGATGAGAAGACGATGCGGCTTCAAGGTTACGTCGTCGTCACCAACAACTCGGGCGAAGATTACGAGAACGCCCAGACCCGCCTGATCGTCGGTAAGGTCCATATCCTCGATGAGATCGCCGAGCTTGCCCGCCGGCAATACCCGTACGGCCGGCCGGGAGCGGTTCCCATGCCGCCGGCCATGCCTGCCGTCGCTGCTCCGGCGCCGGTGCGCCTTGAGATGATGAAACAGCTTGAAACAAGATTCGACGCATTTGCGCTTGTGCCCAAGGAGATCGTAAAAGAAGGGTTGAGCGAATATTTCCTTTACACGATTGAAGGGACTGAGACGATCCCCAACGGCTGGTCGAAGCGGCTGCAAAGCTTCGATGTTGAAGCCGTGCCGGTGGTGAACCTCTACAAGTACGAAGAAGAACGCTATGGGCCGAGCGTCGTGCGGTTCCTGAGCTTCAAAAACGACGAAGAGCACAAGCTTGGCGAGACGCCCATTCCCGGCGGGATGCTGAAGGTCTATCGAGGCGTCGGCGGGCAGGGCCATTTGTCCTACACGGGCCAGTCGGAATTCAAATACATCCCCGTCGATGAGGACGTGGAGTTGAACCTTGGGGCTATCGCCGATATTGTGGTCGAGCCTAAGCTGATGGACTATAAGACGGAGAACTACCGGTTCGACTCTCGCGGCAACGTCTCAGGCTGGGACGAGATTCGCACATTCAAGATAGAGGTCAGGAACACACGCGACATCGACGTTAAGGTCGAGATCAAACGCAACCTCGCCACGCAATACGGGACGCAATACTGGGATATCAGCAACAGCGGTGACTTCGGCGCGTTCGAGAAAGTGGATCTGGACACGGTGAAGTTCACGCTGGACTTGCAGCCTCGATCCGTCAAAACGTTCGAATATGTCGTACGGACCTACCATGGCGTGCGGCAGGAAAATTGGCGGCCGTAAACAGACAGAGGACTGAATCAACGGAGGTCCACGATGAAGATAAAGCAGGTTCTTCTTCTTGTCACGGTCGCACTGATATGTGGCGGGATAGCCGGCTATGGTTCAGCCCGTTTCGCCGACGGCGGCAAGGCCCAGGCAATCGCCGAGGTCAGAGAAATCCGTTTTCTGGACGGCTCGGGCAACCCCCAGGTTACCCTTGAATTCGGCGAGGGGCGCAGGCCGAGCCTCATCCTGAAGGATTCGACAGGCCGCGTGCTGTATGACCTGCCCCCGTCGCTGAAGGTGCTCCCCGCCGAGGGGTCATAGCCAAATTCGCAGACCGGTGAACCTCCCTTCGGCTTCGCTCAGGACCCTGAGCCCGTTGAACGGTGGCCCACCGGTCCAACCGTTCTTGGTGGGGCAAGCCCCACCTTCAGCTTTGAATTATCCTCCGGCCTTTGTCATCCTGAGCGATAGCGAAGGATCTGGGTGCAGCAGAGGAACAAGCCCTAATTACATTCGCGACCCAGATGCTTCGCTTCGCTCAGCATGACAGCGGAACGAGCCGTCATTCGGATAGGCTTTACGCGGACTGCACCGGTTCTGTTTCGACTCTGAATACGTCCATCCGCGGGCCGTACTGCTGCAGGTAGTAGAGGGAGTAGGCCCGTGTGAAGACGAACAGAGGCAATAGGATAACAGTCCCGACATAGGGTATTACCAGCAAGCAGCTCGCGCAGCACAGGCAGCAGCCGATGCAGAAGCCGATCCCGATGATCGCTCCTATCACGATGCTTATCACGATCTGGAAAAGCAGGTAAAGGGCAAAGCGAAGCTTGTTTGCCGACAGAATCGTCATGAATTCGCGCCAGCCCGCGACGCAGCTTGCCGTTTGCAGAAACATGATCGGGGTCACCTCGAGCGAACTGTGCCCAGCTCAATTGGTCCGGTTTATCAGGCACGTTTTTCGATTTCCATTCCTTGCACTTGTTTCTATGTATAGTATGCGCGCCGAGGGCAGATTACTCAGAGTTTCTTGGCAGCGCACAAGGCCGAAGCCCTTCGGAGTGCCTAAAGTGACACGCATGTGTCATCCTGAGGCGCAGCCGAAGGATCTGGCCTGAGCACAGAGATAAGTGGTAATCCCGCTCGCGACCCAGATCCTTCGCTATCGCTCAGGATGACAGCCTCGCTGTCACTTTAGCTCAATTTACCTCACTTCTTCAACGGACACCTGACAACTGGACGATGGCTCGAGCGA
>DATKWR010000759.1:0-4329 GCA_035529475.1 Sedimentisphaerales bacterium
CCGGCGATCTTTACAGCGTGGCCTCCTCCGGCGGCGTCGCCCGAAAGCTTACCAATCACGAAGGCTTTGAAATGTTCGCCCGGTTTTCCCCGGACGGAAAGCACATCGCCTTCACAGGGCAGTACGACGGGAACACGGAGGTTTATCTCATGCCCGCGACCGGCGGCGTACCTCAACGACTGACTCAGACAGCCACGCTCGGCAGGGACGACGTGTCCGACCGGATGGGGCCGAACAACATCGTGATGGCCTGGAAAAATGACGGCGACAGCATCGTCTTTCGCTCGCGAATGCGCTCGTTCAACGCCTTCAACGGTCGGCTGTACGCTGTGTCCAAATCGGCAGGCCCCGCCGACGAGCTGCCCCTTCCCCGCGCAGGCTTTTGCTCTTTCTCGCCGGATGACAAGAAACTCGCCTACAATCGCATATTCCGCGAGTTCCGCACGTGGAAACGCTATCGCGGAGGCATGGCCGATGATATCTGGATCTATGACTTCAAGACGAAGAAAATCGAAAATATCACCGACAATCCGGCGCAGGATATTATCCCGATGTGGAGCGGCAAAAAGATATTCTTTCTCTCCGACCGGGATGAAAACAAGCGCATGAACCTCTTCGTTTACGATCTCGATTCAAAGCAAACCCGCCAGATCACCCATTTCACCGACTTCGACGTCAAGTTTCCATCGCTGGGCGGCAGCGCCATCGTCTTTGAAAACGGCGGGTATATTTATCGCTTCGACGTCGAGACCGAGAAATACGAAAAAGTGGTTGTTCGTATTCAGGAGGATCTGAGCGGAGGCAGGAGCGAGATTGTAAACGTCGCCGACAATGTCAGTAACTATGAAATCGCTCCTGACGGCAAGCGCGCCTTGTTCGGCGCCCGGGGGGACGTTTTCACGGTGCCGGCCAGGCACGGCGCGATCCGCAATCTCACCGATTCGCCGGGCGTTCACGAGCGCAACTCCAAATGGTCGCCCAACGGCAAGTGGATCGCCTACATATCCGACGCATCGGGCGAAGATGAGATCTACATCGTCCCCCAGGACGGCGGCGGACCGGCAAAGCAGATTACACAAAACGCCGACACGTACAAGTACGCAATCGAGTGGTCGCCCGACAGCAGGAAAATCCTCTGGGCCGACAAGCGGCTGCGTCTGCAATTCGTCAGCGTCGCCGGCGGCGAGATCACCGAAGTCGATAAATCCGACAAGTGGGAGTTCAGGGATTATTCGTGGTCGCCCGACAGCCGGTGGATCGCCTACACCAGGCCCGAGGTGGAGATGATGGACAGGATCTACCTCTACTCGCTCAGAGACAAGAAGTCCTACGAGCTGACCGACGGATGGTACTCGGCGTCCGACCCGAAATTCAGCTCCGATGGCAAGTTCGTCTTTTTTACCTCCGATCGCGATTTCAATCCGATCTACAGCCGCACCGAGTGGAACCACGCCTACCAGGACATGTCGCGGATCTATCTTCTCACGCTCGCAAAAAGCACCGATTCTCCTTTCAAACCGAAAAGCGACGAAGTTGAGATAAAACAGGAGGAGAAAGCAAAGAAGAAACCGGACGCCAAGAAGACCGATCCGAACGAAGCCGAAAAGCAGCCGCAGCAGGCCGAACAGAAGAAGAAAGAGCAACAACCAAGAATGAAAGTCGATATCGACGGCATCAAGGATCGAATCGCCGTGCTGCCGGCCGCGGTGGGTGGTTACCGCAACCTCGCTTCGGTCGGCGAGTCCCTGTACTACAACCGAAGGAGCAGCAGCGGCAACAAGAGCGGGTTGTTCATGTACAACCTGAAGGAGCAGAAGGAGATCGAGCTCGGTGACATCGGCAGCTTCGAGATATCGGCCGATCAGAAGAAGATGCTCGTCGCTTCCGGCGGCAAGTACGCCATCATCGATCTGCCCAAATCAACAATCACAATGAAAGAAACGCTCGACCTCTCGGGCATGGAGGTCCACCTCGATAAGAGAAAGCAGTGGGCACAAATCTTCAACGAATGCTGGCGGCAGATGCGGGAATTCTTCTACGTGCCCAACATGCACGGCGTCAACTGGCAGGCGATGCGCGAACGCTACGAGCCTCTCGTTGCCTATGTGAACCACCGGGCCGACCTGACCTATATCATCGGCGAGATGATCGGCGAGCTCAATGCCGGCCACACCTACGTCGGCGGTGGAGAATCCCCCGAGCCCAGAAGGATACCGATGGGTCTTCTCGGCGCCGAGCTGAAGCGCGATTCAAAATCAGGGTTCTACAAGATCGAGAAGATCCTGCGCGGTCAGAACTGGGACAGGGCCACCCGCTGCCCACTGACCGAAATCGGGGTCGATGCCCGTCAGGGCGATTACATTCTGGCTGTCGATGGCAAATCAACCGCCGACGCCGCCGACATCTACGAGCTGCTGATCAACAAAGCCGGCAAACAAGTCACGCTCAAGCTCAATGGCAAGCCCGCCCGCAAAGGAGCGCGAGACGTCGTCGTCGTGCCGACGGACAGCGAAGAGAACCTGTATTATTACGATTGGGTGCAGACCAACATCGAGAAAGTCAGCGACGCCACCGACGGCAAAGTCGGCTACATCCACGTGCCGGACATGGGCGTCCACGGCCTGAACGAGTTCATGAAGCACTTCTACCCGCAGATTCGCAAGAAGGCCCTCATCATCGACGTGAGGGGCAACGGCGGCGGCAACGTCTCGCCCATGCTGATCGAACGGCTCCGGCGGGAAATCGTCATGATCGACTTCGGCAGAAACGGCGCCCCCGAGCCCGACCCGTCGGCGATGATCTATGGGCCGATGGTCTGCCTGGCCGACGAGTTCTCCGCCTCCGACGGCGACCTGTTCACCTACCGCTTCAAGCAGAACAAACTCGGAAAAGTCATCGGCAAGCGAACCTGGGGCGGCGTCGTCGGCATTCGTGGCTCGCTGCCGCTGCTGGACGGCGGCTTTCTCAATAAGCCGGAGTTCTCCCGTTACGACGTCGAAGGCAGGGACTGGATCATCGAAGGCCGCGGCGTCGAGCCGGACATCTACGTCGATAACGATCCGGCCACGGAATACGCCGGAATCGACCAGCAGTTAAACAAGGCCATCGAAGTCATCTTCGAAGAACTAAAAACAAAGGAAAAAGAAATCCCGCCCCTGCCCCCCTACCCGGTCAAATGACCGCCAGAGGCGGTTGAAATTTGAAGCAAGATGCGCTAGCGCCCAGCTACTACAGAGTCGCGCAACCGGTTCGCCCATTCTGCCGAATATCGACGGGGTCGCCATGGAGCCAATCGGTCTGTCTTGGCTCGCCTGCTGGGTAGGCATATCCGAGGTCACAAAAAGCCCCTTGACAGGCATGGCGGGTCCTAAGAGAATGCCAGTAAACGTTGCGACTCTTGCAGGATTCGGTCGACTGGATTTGCGAATGTGATCTCAAGCAAAGCGGAGTATTGTTGGAAACTGAGGTGAAATATGGCGATAGGCACGGGGCTTGAATATGCAAAGCTGGAAGAGCTATATCTTGACCCAATGAACGTCAGGCTTGGACGAAATAACACAGGTCGAGACGTGCCTCAAGAGCAGGTTCTTGAACTGATGAAGGATTGGACACTGGACGAAATAGCCGTATCGTTTCTTGAAAGTGGCGGATTTTGGACTCACGAGGCTTTGCTTGTTACTGAGGAGGAGTTATACGGGAAGAAATGTCTGGTTGTTATAGAGGGAAATCGTCGCCTTGCCACCCTGAAGTATCTCAAGCGTGCCTTAGATGGTGAGAAAGCTCCTCGCAAGATAACAGAAATTGCGAAGACAGCAAGACCTCCAGCTTCCCTGTTTACCAAAATCCCATATGTTCAGGTTGGGTCTCGAGAGGAAATCGAGTCTTTTCTGGGGTTTCGACATGTCACAGGTATTAAGGAATGGAAGCCAGCCGAAAAGGCTGAATTCATAGCTAAGCTCATCGATGAGAGGGGCATGAACTACGAGCAGGTTATGCGAAAGATTGGAAGCCGGACAGATACGGTTAGACGAAACTATATTTCGTATAGACTCCTGTTGCAGATAGAGGACAATGTCGAGATCCAAGAGGGAAAATTTGAAGAGCGCTTTAGTGTTATGTATCTATCATTACGTACTCAAGGAGTCCAAGAGTATCTTCAGATTGATATTCACGCTGATCCAAAGACGGCAAGAAAGCCTGTGCCGAAGTCTCGATTGCGCGAGTTGGCGAATTTTGCGCTTTGGCTTTTTGGTGATGGAAAAGAGAAGTTGCCCATCTTTTCTGACTCACGGCAAGTTGATAACTTCGGAAGGATTTTAGAAAGTAAGC
>DATKWR010000760.1:0-2743 GCA_035529475.1 Sedimentisphaerales bacterium
GAAGTTGAGCCGTTCCGCGTCGGCGTTTCAAATCGGGCAATTCGGCGTCAGCGTACCTCCTGCGGCGTTGGGAAGCAGCATCATCTCCGAGGCGGCCAAAATCCTCTCCCAGGAGGAGGCCCCGACGGTTGAGAGCGTGAACGTCGAAGGCCCGCTCAAGCCCGGGGCGGTCACGCTTCTTGAGGCGTCGGTATCAGGCGGGCTCGTGCCGCTGGTGTGCATTCAGCGCTATGGCCAGGGACAGGCGATGGCTGTCGCGAGCAATACGCTCTGGAGGTGGTGCCGGACTTCGGATACGCTCAGCGAGGCGTTCGGCTACTTCTGGCGCCAAACGGTCAAAAACATGACCGGCTGGGAAGAGGGGCAGCGCTTCATCGCGGTCAAATGGGACCAGCAACAATACAATCCGGGGGAAAGCGGCCTGGCGACCATCAGCATTGCGGGCCGTCACGATCCCAACCAGCTCCGCCTGAAAGCCCAAATGAAGCTCGAAGGACAATCCTCGCCGGTGGCCGTCGAGCCGGTGTTGGGTCGAGAAAATTCGTTCACGGCGAAAGTGGATTTCGCCCGGAGCGCACGATACGTTTTCGAGCTGGAGACTTTGCTGGGAGAGCAGCCCCTGGAGTCTTACCAGAAGACGATTGTCGTGGGAACCAGGCTCAACGAAGGGGCCAATCTCGAGCTGGACCATGCGTTTCTCAACAGCCTGGCCATCCAGGCCGGCGGCAGGTATTTCCGCGAGAGCGAATTCGAGAATCTTATCGGAATGCTCAGGAGCCAGATTCTTGGCCGCGTCGTGAGTATGGAGATTCCGTTGATCGAGGACAAAGGTGTTTATATTTTCATCTTTATAAGTATCCTGATACTGGAATGGATCATCCGGCGAAGGATGAATCTTCTATGAAGAAAGGCTCGAATAGAATCAATACAGGCAGGCTCATCGGCGTTGTGGCAGTTGCGATTGTCCTGCTGGAGCAAGCTGTGCCCGCGCGAGCCGCGGCAAGAGAGGCGGCGGTGTATTTCTCGGACGGCAAAATCCTGACCGGTAAGATCGCGCTGACGTCGGGCCGGCAGTTCAAGCTCAATATCCCCGAGGGCGGCACGCTCAAGACCACCGATATGGTGACAGGCGAACCGGTCCCTTACGGCAAAGTCCGCCAGTTCACCTTTGACCCGGTCAGCGAGATTCGCTTCTATCCCGAAAGGGAAGAAATGCGTCAGGACTGGAAGTTCGTGGAAAAAACCAAGTACGATGAAAAGACGGGAGTAGCCGATTACACGCCGGCCAAGAAAGAATTCTGGGGCGAATTCTATCCGTTGAGATATCTTTTTTGCGAGGTTGTCTTCAGCAGCGGCGAAACGCTCGAAGGACATCTCTACAGCGTGCCCGTTTATCTCGAAACAAAGGAGAAAACGCATAGAATCCTGCTGCTGAGCAAACTGCGGGGCGAGAAGGGCACGAAGCTCGACGATTTGGTCTATGTCACCCGAATCAAGATGCTCGATGAAGGCAGGGACGTTGCCGCCGACGTCACGGTGACGTTCACCGGGATGACCTTCGGCCCCAACGACACGGCCCAGGCGGTCACGCGGGACTCGCTGACCCCCGTGCCGACCGAACGCGGCGAAACGCCCGGCACGTTTGTTGTCAAATCCGCCTTCGGGGAAGATTTCTACATCGCGGTCAAGAAGCAGGGCCAGTACATTGTCGGCTGGCCTTCGAATCAGGACAAGAAACTCTTGGCTCTTGCTGACGGCCACCTCCAGCGCCAGCGGGATTTCTATAATGACAAGAAACTGCTGGGCGTGACCATGAGCCAAGACGGCAAGGAAGTGCTGACCCTCGTCAATTTGCGGCGCCGGTTTGCGCCGACCAATTTCGGCGAGATTGGCGGCGAATGGGACAAGGAGCTGGGCCGGATTGTCGAACCCTGGCGGCTGAGCATCTGGAGATGGAAATACGACCCGGTCAATCAGGACCTGCTGCTTTCTTCTCGCGGCACGTTCTTCCGCGTCATCTTTCTGCCGGAAGACCCAACGCCGCAAGCCGTCATTTCCGACGGCCTCTGGCAAATGCAGCGCGAGAATAACGTGGTCTATATCGGAAAACCCGGGACCCCAAAAGACGTGAGAGCTGAGCCATGAACCAATTCAATATCGGGCAAGACGACAATATCCACCAGCTTGTGGCCAGAGTCGCAAAGCTGATGCTCCGGAGCCGCCTGCTGCAAGGCGGGCTGATCTGGCTGACGGTTACGTTCGGGATGTGGTTTGTTCTGTTTCTGATGGACAACCTCCTGCATCTGCCCGAAGGGCTTCGTCTGGCTCTCTCATTGGGTGGTCTGGGGGTGATGGGATTCGAGCTGTGGCGGCTTCTTCTGCTGCCGCTCATCCGGCAACAGAGGCTCGAATCGGTCACGCTGTTTCTGGAGAGCAAATTCTCGATCCCCGAGAACATGCTGATCAACGCGCTGTGTTTTGAAACGGCGAGACTCGGCCCCCGCCAGGAGCCATTTGCACAGGAGACCGTCCGAACAGGCTCGGCGATGATGGCCAGAGCGAACCTCAGCGAATTATGGCGGTTTGACAAGATCAAGCGCTGGCTCATCGCGCTGGTGATTGTCCTGCTTCTGTGGCTCTTGTACGGCGTCGGGCAGGGCCGCGGCATGGTCAATGCACTTCTTCGGTACGCCAGTCCCTTGGGGGACGTGCCTCCCGCCGGATCGGTGGTTCTGGATGTCAC
>DATKWR010000761.1:0-4713 GCA_035529475.1 Sedimentisphaerales bacterium
AGGAGTACAGGGTTGGCAAACGGCGATCATTCGGGAGAAATCCAGCCCGCTTTGGCTTTGGTCAGGCAAGAAAACAGGCACGGCAGATGTGCCCAAGGTGATCGCGCAGTGAAGGTAATGTCAGGAAGGAGGCCCGTGTGAAAATCAATCAGGATTTTGCAATGTCGGTTGCAATGATTCTCTTTCTCAAGAAAAGAAAGAACACCGATTATCTTCAGGCATCGGAGGTCGCCACGGCGCTGGACTTCTCGGTGGGATACCTGCAAAAAGTGATACAGATGCTCAGCAAGCAGGGCATTGTGGAGTGTAAACGTGGAAGAATAGGCGGCGTCCGAATAAGAGCTAAAGTCATCACACTGCTGGATTTATGGAAGGCAACGTGTGGGGGGCTGGATTACAGGAACCCGGCGTTGCCCGTCATGAAAGAGCCGCTCAAAGCCTTCTCAGACTCGATGAGCAAAGTGGTCGTTTACAGAAAACTTAAAACTTAAAGGTTGAAACGTCAGCCTTTAGCTTCCTTTGTTACTTATCGTCCTTTCCGCCCAGGAGTCCTTTGAGCAATCCTTTGGACTTCTCCACGGCATCCTTAATCTCGCTGGGGGCCTTGTCGCCCAGTTGCTTATCCAACTGCTCGCCAATTTGCTTGTCAATTTCGTCGGCGACTTTTTGCTTTCCGGCTTTGACCAGGGCATCCTTGAACTCGCCCTCCAGGCCCTTGACATCAAAAACCAGCCGCGGGTCGGTTACAGGCCCCACAATGCGTATTTTGGTGCTCAGATTATTCAGGACCGCGAGCGCTTCGGAGGCTGTCTTGGAATCGAGGCCCAAGACGCCGCCCTCCCCGGCTTTGGCTTTCATGTTGCTGACACTCACGTCGAGCGTCAGGTCTATCGACTCACTGGTCACGTGCCCCTGAAAAGTGCCCGAAGCGATGCCTGAATCAAACATCAGGCCCCGGCCGCCGCTAAGGTCCGACTGCATCTTGCTCAAATCGAAACCGCCGAACGTCCCGGAAACCTCCGGTGTACCGCCCCCGGACGAGTAATCGACTGTGACCTTCACCAGAGCCTGCGTATCGTGCGATTTCATCTCGAGTGTGACCGGCAGGCCCGCCGTCTGGGCCGAATCGCTGATATTGGTCATCAGAATCTGGCTGCTGCCGAAAAGAGGCGAGCCTGTCTGAACCTTGTCCAGCAGGACTTTTTTGGCCATCAGGCGAGGCGAGGGCGGAACCGAAGCTCGCGCTACGAGATAATCGAGATATTTCTGGGGCGCCTGCTCGGGTTGAGTCTGGCCTGCTTGCCCTTCTTCTGCCTTGGGCAGCCACTTACGCGCCTTCTGCAGCTTCTCCTTCAACGCCTTGGCGTCCTTGAAATAGGTCTCAAGCTTGCTGATATTGGCCGCCGTAACCTTATAGTCGCACGGGTCAAAGGTTGAAGGCCCTCCTGCACCGGTATCGAGAACCTTCCCGGCCGTGTCGCGCTTCTGGTTGAAACGCACATCCGAGACCTCGACACTTTCCATGAATACTTTGCCCAGAAGCAGTTGATAGAGGCTTGCATCGGCGGCGATTTTACCGATGGCGACTTGATTGTTTTGCGGTTCGTTCGCATCAGTCACCTGAATCCCCGATGCCGATACGGCCCCTGTCAATGCAGACAGCTCAAGGCTCTCGAGATTTACCTCCGCTCCGTTTGCCCGCGTCAATGTCGTAGCCGCATAGTTCTTGACCACGTCTCCCTTGGTCAAGGCTATCGCACCCGCCGACAGGGCCAAAATCAGGACCGCTATGGCAGCTCCGGCCTTGCGGATGATCTTGGTCTTGCCTATGAACAGCGACTTGGCGTCCTTCGTCCGCTTGCCAATCAGCACGCGGTCAAGAATATACACCCAACGATTGGAGTGCCACTTTTTGAACTGCTCGGAGCCTTCCTCGAACTTCAAAAGCATCCGGCGAAACTTGATCACCGACCGCGCCATCAGCAGGCCGGCGACGGCGCCGACAATCGGGCCGACCACGATCGCACCGGCCACGGAATAATTGCTGAAGTCGGTAATGCCCACAATCGGTATAGCCGCCAGTACGTTCAGCAGACCCGACAGATGACTCTGCACGAACTGACCGATGTAGTACAAGACCGGCGCTCCCGCGAAACAGAGTGACTTGGCAATCCCCGCTGAAAGCAGAAATATGCCCAAATGGACGTTCAGCACGAACACCAGTGCGACTATCAGTGTGTGGAAACCGGACCAGCCGGGGACCAGCCCGAACCAGAATCCCAACGTGATAGACAGGAAGATCAGAACAGGTGAAACACCGCCCCGAAATATAGCGAGGATTTTGCCGATAGGTCCTGGAAGAATCATATTTGCACCTCCCTGTAAAAAAACACCGGTTAACTGCCTTTGGCCCATGTCAGATATACGGCACAATTGTACCAGCTCAAATTGCAGCGGGTCAAGCAAAATTCCAGCTCGCTTTTTGGGCTTGAGATTTCGAGGGAGATGACTATGATACGCCATTGCTACTTTGAAAGGAGCACGGATCATGGCATCTGGTCAGAACGCATACAGCAAGAAAACGCTTCCATGGAAAGCCCTGCCGATTCTATTGCTGACAACGGCTCTACTTATATCACCGGCCCACAGCGCCCAAATGACGACGCAAACACTGATCTGGGACACGCGGTCACCCTTTGCCGATGCCGTCGATGTGCGAGCCAGAGCCAACTGGAAACTTGTCCCGTCGGATCTTCTAACGCTTGAAGCGGACCCGTCCGCGGCTTGCTCAGACCCGGGCTACTACGGCAGAGAATACGCGTTTGAGGGTGACGCCGTCGTGGAAAATAAGCACATAATCGCCGTGTTCTGGTCGGCAAAAGGCAGAGTCGTCATCTACTCAAAGTCCGACCTGCAGACAAAAAGGCTGGAGTTCGTTCCACTTCAACTCAAGCAAGGTCCCGCGAAAATAAGCCATTGCACGATCCTGCAAAACACGGGTCAAGCCGCGGCTCTGGAGGTGTCTTTTTCCACCGGGAGCAACCGTCTGTCCGCGATGGTCATGTTCGGCAGGACTGAAATCATCGAAATAAAACCGGCCCCCGACGTCAGAGGAATCAGCCTCGCCGCCACCGTCCGGTACGGGGTGGTGCCGAATTTCATTGGCGATGACCTGATATACAATCCGAAGCAGTACCTTTCGACCGATGCGATTTGCGTTCCCTCGGAGAATTCGTTGCTCGGATTGCTTGAGGGAGAAAACGACGTGCTCGTCGTTACCTGGCCCGAGGGGCAGCAGCAGGTGAAGTTGGCGCTGGGTTCCGGGCAAGAGAGCGCGCGCCTCATCGAATCCGTTGACCTGGAAAATGACGGCAAGAGTATCTATCTGGCCTTGCTGAGCGCGCCGGGGATCTGGCATAAAGAAGCCCTGACGCCTTCGTACCTGGAAAAAGACGTGGCAAGCCGTTGGAAAAGGCCCTTCCCGGCAAAATGGACCACACAATTGGATGAAGCCGGCGTAAAGACGACGTTCACTTTCAGAGAATCCAAATTGGCAAGAATCTGGCGGGGTGTCGCCGGCTCGTACTGTCACCCCGTCTGGTTCAACGAGGACAGTGCCTGTTATCATCTGAGCAAGAAAATACTCCCAAAGGGCGAATCCATCGTCTATTTTCTGGAGGCAGACAATACCCCTGCCTGCGTTTCCACTCCCGTGGACATCATGAAGGCCACGCTGGGCAGGCCGATGTGCGAGACGATACTCGATCTGCCGGGCCGCAAGCTGCGCACCCATCACCGAAGGGGCGCCGAGGGCATCCGCCGGGCCTGTACCTGCGGGTGCACCGAGGCGATCGAGGCCGTCTTTAAAGCGGGCGACGAAGTCGCAAAGCAAGAGTATGTCAACGAGGCGGTCGAGGATATGGTCTATTTTGTCAGGCGGCATATCGAGCGAATCGACGAATATCAGGCTTTCGCCCGCAGCATGATTGCATATCTAAATCAGACAAGAAAGTCTTCGCCGGCTCTGTTACCGTATCTCGACAGCATCGAAGCGATTGTGCAGCAGTTGCCGCAGGAATACGCCAGGCAGCGGGAAAATATCAAGACCCTGCAATACACCGATGATCTGGCCGTCAAAACGAAAGCACTGACTCGAAAGAAAGACCCGGCCAACCTGCCCGCCTGCCTCGAGCTCGGCAAGCACTGGAGGGCCATGGGCGGGGCCCAGGACGGCCTTCTCGGCCAGTATCACACGATCACCCGCAAGCTCTTCCAGGAGGCTGGGTATGGTTGTGCGAATCAACCGCAAGCGGTTGAGATAGCCAAAGAGATCCGCCGACGCTGCACGGAATGTCTGCGAAAACCCGACGGATATGAGATTTGGCCCGATTATTGACAATTGATCTGTTTGTTGATTGTTCGTGAGCTTTTTGGGGACGCAAGCTGACAAACGGTATTGAAGAGGAAATTGGCGGCAATGTTTAATCGAGATTCAAATCACAAATTGTTTCCAAGCAAGATGGCAATTGTTCTCTTGCTGGCAGCGAGTCAAGGGACAGCGGCGACCCGGATATGGGATACCGTGTCGCCAGCCCTCGATGAGGAAGTGCTCGTAAACAGGGGCGGTTGGAAAGCTGTCCCTACGGAAACTGAAAAATGGAACGGGCCGGAGTATTACAACCCCGAGAACTACAGCTTGCAGTACTCCTTCAC
>DATKWR010000762.1:0-12354 GCA_035529475.1 Sedimentisphaerales bacterium
CTCAACAACAAGCTGCGGGACAGATATTTACACATCGAAAAGAATGAAGTCCTCTGCGAGCAGCACGAAGTTGACGAAGCCGAGATCGTCTTGGTTGCCTACGGCATCGCGGCGCGAATCGTTTGCGGCGCCGTGCACAAAGCGCGGCAGGAAGGAATCAAGGCCGGCTGGATTCGTCCGGTCACGCTGTGGCCGTTTCCGACCGAACAAATCAGCAAAGCGGCGGATGAATTTCGAATCTTCCTTGTCGTTGAGATGAGCAACGGCCAAATGGTCGAAGACGTAAAACTTGCGGTTTCCGGAAAATCGCCCGTGATGTTCTACGGCCGGCCGGGCGGCGGCGTTCCGACGGTTGACGAAATCTTCGACGTAATCAAGCAACTGACGTTAAAATAGAAGTTTTGCAAAATTGGAGTTAGGCATACTTTTGGAAAGAAAAAATCTTCTTTTCTCTCGATTTTGTCTTTCTAAAACACGATGCGTAACATTTGACGCGACAACAGATTATGACATGGTCCCTGATTATTTTCGGAAAATCGTGAAACCGATTTTCTGAAATAATATATGCCTAACTTCAATTTTGCAAAAGTCCAGTTAAGAGTGAAGACCCGGATATGAAAACGGTATTTGCGCGTACCCCGACGCTTAAAGACTGTCCGACGCATTATTGTCCCGGATGCGGACACGGGATTGCCCATCGGCTCATCGCCGAGACGATTGATGAGCTGGACATCCGCGGCCGAACGATAGGCATCGCGCCGGTGGGCTGTGCCGTGCTCGCCTACGATTATCTGGACGTCGATATGATCGAGGTCGCGCACGGCCGAGCGCCCGCTGTCGCAACAGGGATGAAACGGTGCAATCCCGACAAGATAATCTTTTCCTATCAGGGGGATGGCGACCTGGCAAGTATCGGGGCCGGGGAGATTCTGCACGCGGGACACAGAGGCGAGCAAATAACGGTTATCTTTATCAATAACGCCGTCTTCGGAATGACCGGCGGGCAAATGGCCCCGACGACAATGCTCGAACAGGTGACGGCAACCACGCCCAAAGGCCGAAAGGCTGTGGAGCAAGGCTACCCCCTTCAAGTCTCAGAGCTCCTGGCCACACTGCCGGGGACAATCTACATCGAGCGATGTGCGCTGAGCGGCGTCGCTCAGGTTCGCAATGCCAAGAAAGCCATCAAACATGCTTTTGAGTTGCAGATCAGCGGTGCCCATGGGCTTTCGCTGGTTGAGGTGCTTTCGCCTTGTCCGACCTACTGGCGCATGAGTCCGGCCGAGGCGATGAAATGGATCGACACCCACATGACCAGGGTTTTCCCGCTCGGGCGGCTAAGGGGTTGAGAATGACCGCAGACGGCCTTTATGAGGAAATAGTCATCGCCGGCTTTGGGGGCCAGGGGATCATGCTGGTCGGCAAGCTCCTTGCCCAAACGGCGATGCTGGTCGGCAAGGAAGTCACCTATATGCCCTCTTACGGCGCCGAAGTTCGCGGCGGAACGGCCAATTGCATGGTGGTGGTCTCGGAGCAAGAAATCGCATGCCCCGTCGTCGCAAGACCCGATTCCCTCATCGTCATGAACAAGGCGTCATTGAACAAATTTGCTCTCCGGCTCAAGAAGGGCGGACTGCTCATAATGAATGTTTCTCTGATTGACAGCGAGCCTGAGCTTGATGATTCAATCGAGGTTGTCGCTGTGCCCGCCGACGAGCTGGCCGTCGAGCTGGGCAGTCAGAAGAGCGCCAATATGGTGGCTTTGGGGGCGTACCTGCAAAAGCGAGGATACCTCGGCCCGGATGCGGCGGCGGAGGCCCTTCCGGACGTGCTGGCCGAGCGCTATCATAAGACGCTGCCGGTCAACATCGCCGCTTTGCACAAAGGGGCCGAATTCGCTCAGAAGTATTGCCGGGCCCAGGTGCGAGGTGCGCGGCCGTAAGATCGATTTGAGAGCGAGGTATTATCTGCTGCTGCGCTCGGGCGCTGCGCGATTTCCAGTTGCCCTCGATGCCCGGCGAAGCTTGGGAACAAATGACTTGATTGTGCGAGTCGGCCGGATTACAATGAGCCACGTGCGGTAGAATGAATTGTTGTTGTTTGACAATGGAAAGATACGAATGGCCAAGCAGTCGAATACTCACAGGACAAAGTCAATTTGCAGCTTCTGCGGTCGGTCGGCCAACGCGGCCGAAACGCTTATAGAGGGGCCTAACAGGGTCTTTATTTGTCCCGAATGCGTTGAGTTGTGTCATAATATCATCCGGCAGGACCGCAAACGCACGGGCAAAGGTGCGCTCAGGCTTGACAAAATGCCCATACCCAGAGAGATCAAGGAATATCTGGACCAGTACGTGATCGGGCAGGACCATGCCAAGAAATACCTCTCGGTTGCCGTGCACAACCACTACAAGAGGCTGGTGCACAGTAACAGTAACGACAGCGACATCGAAATAGACAAATCCAACGTCCTTTTGATCGGCCCGACCGGCTCCGGAAAGACGTTGCTGGCCCGGACCCTGGCCCGCAAACTGGAAGTGCCGTTTGCGATATGCGACGCAACCACCGTCACGGAGGCGGGATATGTCGGCGAGGACGTTGAGAATTTTCTGCTGCGCTTGTTGCAGGCGGCCGACTACGATATTGAAGCCGCTCAGCGAGGCATCGTCTATGTTGACGAAATCGATAAGATCGGAAAGACGCATCAGAACGTCTCAATCACTCGCGACGTTTCCGGCGAGGGCGTTCAACAGGCGCTGCTCAAAATGCTCGAAGGGACCATTGCCAACATCCCGCCCCAGGGAGGCAGGAAGCATCCCGAACAATCCTACATACAAATCGATACGGCACAAATCCTTTTCATATGCGGGGGCACTTTTGTAGGCCTGGAGAATATCATCAAGAAACGGCTCGGAAAGAAAATGATCGGCTTCAATTCGGAACTGTCGGGCAAGACCGACGAAAGAACCGAGTACGGGAACATATTGCAGCAGGTTGTGCCGGAAGATATCATCGAGTTTGGTATGATTCCCGAAATGGTGGGGCGGCTTCCCGTGATCACGACACTCGGCGCCCTCGACGAAACGGCGCTCATAGACATCCTGACCAAGCCCAAGAATGCGTTGTGCAAACAGTATCAGCGCTTCTTTGAGATGGAAAACGCCGAGCTTGAATTCACGAACGGTGCGCTGCGGGCATTGGCGCGAAAAGCCCTCAAACGTGATACCGGCGCGCGGGCGCTGCGTGCGATCGCGGAGGAGCTGATGGTCGATTTGATGTATCAGTTGCCTGAAGAGTCTAAGCCTGCGCAGTACGTTATCACCCGCGACATAGTTGAACGCAAAGCGGACTTGCTGACGGCCAGGCAGAAGGTGAAAAAAGAATCAGCGTAGAGCGAGGTCCCCTCTAATCGCTGGGGTCAAGCATGTGAACAAGGTTCGAGCACCCAGAAATCGGACAATGACTCTGAGCGGGGCGGAAACCGACCACTATGGCAAGAACCTGATTCGTATCACCGGGCCCGTCGGAATCGAAGCCGTCGGCAACAGAATCCTGAATCAGGATATGACTGAGACTCTCGCCTTTCTACCCAATGGTTTTGTTGACCTGCTGATCCTGGACCCGCCGTACAACCTCAACAAGACCTTTAATTCGACCACCTTCAGAAAGAAGAGCATCGCGAAATACGCCGACTGGTTTGAGGGTATGCTGGCCAGGTTACGGCCTGTCCTCAAGAAGACCGCTTCGGTTTACGTGTGCTCTGAGTGGTATTCGTCCACGGCTATTCACCTTGTCCTGGACAAATTCCTCAAGGTCAGAAATCGCATTACCTGGGAGCGGGAAAAGGGTCGCGGGGCGAAGAAAAACTGGAAGAACGTTTCGGAGGACATCTGGTTCGCGACGGTTTCCGACGATTACACGTTCAATGTGGAAGACGTAAAGCTCAAGCGCAAAGTTCTCGCGCCCTACACGGACACAAGCGGCGCGCCGAAGGACTGGCAAGACAGCTCCGCCGGGCAGTTCAGGCTGACGCATCCATCGAACTTGTGGAAGGATATCACCGTTCCCTTCTGGTCGATGCCGGAGAATACGGAGCATCCGGCACAAAAGCCCGAGAAGCTGTTTGCCAAACTGATTCTGGCAAGCACGAATGAAAACGACTTTGTGTTCGATCCGTTCATGGGCGTGGGCAGCAGCATCGTTACGGCGAAGAAGCTGGGCCGCAGGTTTCTGGGAGCGGAAATTGACCGCGGATACTGTCTGCTTGCCGCCAAACGGCTGCACCTGGCCGAATTCGATAAGGTCATCCAGGGCTACAGAGATGGTCTATTCTGGGAGAGGAACTCGCTCAAAGCACGAACATGCAAGCAGAGAGAATAGATGGGCGATTTTCTGAAAGAATATATGCCTAACTTCAATTTTGCAAAAGTTCAGGTCTAACATGGGTGGCAGAGAACAAATTAGAGTCGTAGGGGACGGATTATCAGTGCTGGCTCCCGCCAAAATCAACCTGTCGCTGCTGATAGCGGGCAGACGGCCCGATGGTTTCCATGACATAGAAACTCTGATGGCCAAGATCAACTGGTATGACGAGGTTTTCTTCGAGCATGGCCGGCAGCGGGGCATCGAATTGATCTGCAAGGGGCCGCACTGGGCGCCGACGGGCCCTGAGAATCTTGTCTATCGGGCGGCAGAAACGTTGCTGGAACATTGCGGTTCGAGGGCGCAGCTCAGAGTCACGCTGACGAAGAATATCCCCGCCGGGACAGGGCTCGGCTCGGCGAGCAGTGATGCGGCGGCCACTCTCATCGGCCTGAATCGTTATCTGAAGTTAGGCTGCGGCCGGCAGAAGCTGTCTGAATTAGCCGCCACATTGGGCAGCGACGTGGCTTTTTTTCTGAATGGTCCACTGGCCTTTTGTACGGGAAAGGGGGAAAAAGTAGAAAAAATAGTCGAAAATTTTGACTTTCTGGCTCTCTTGATACTTTTGGAGATAAGTGTCTCTACAAAAGAGGTTTACGCTAATTACAGGCATGACCGCGTTTTGTACGAAAAGCTGACTGTCAAGATAAACGGCCATCTCAAGGAAAAGAGGATTGATTTGGTTGCAGGAATGTGCGCAAATATGTTGCAGGGAAGTTGCTTTGACTTAGTAGAGAGTCTTGCCAAGCTGAAAAAGAAGGTAGAGTCCTTAAATATAGGGCCTTGCTGCCTGAGCGGTAGCGGTTCAGCGATGTTTAGTATCATCGAGAACGCGGATGAGGAATTAGCCGGACGGTGGAAGCACACGCTTGAGAAAGAGATCGGATGCAAAAGTGTTATCGTGAGGAACAACGGATGGTAAACTTTTGAGCGAGGCAGAAAATGAAGATCAGCGAGGTCAGAGTCAAGTTGGTGAGCAACAAAGATGACAGACTGAAAGCTTTTTGCTCGATAACGATGGACAACGAATTTGTCGTCCGTGACATCAAGATCATCGAAGGAGGCGGAGGGCACTTTGTCGCCATGCCGTCGAGGAAAATGAGCGACCATTGCGAAAAGTGCGGGGGTAAGAACCATCTAAGAGCCAGGTACTGCAACAATTGTGGGTCATCCCTCCACGAGAACCGGGCGAAGAAGGATTTCAAGGGTCGAATGAAGTTGCACGCCGACATTGCTCATCCGATCAATTCCGAATGCAGGAAGAGAATCCAGGACAGGGTCATTGTGGCGTTCAAGGAGGAGGTGGAGAAATCCAAGGAGCCGGGGTACAAGCCCGTTGATCTGGACGAACCGGATGATGACGTTCCTGAAATCGTCTCGTAGGCCGGAGAGGCCGGTCTTTCCGCCGTGGCACAGCAAAAGACGAGGAACGGAACGGACGGCTAACGACGCTGCTGCCGGGCCGACGCCATGGTGTTCCAATAAAAAGGCATGACATCGGGCATACGGCGTCGAAAACCGGGTTGGATCGTGGTTGCTCTGACAGGGGCTTCAAATCGAAAACGTGTCGTGGAACGAGCCCGACACGCGCCAAGCTGCAAAAGTCCACTTCCTTTATGGGGCAAGGTTCTCAAGAACCTTTTCGATAGCGACGTCCAAACGCTCGTTCAGATCGTATCTGCCTTCGGTAAGCTGCCGCCGGACAGTGAGGATTTTCTCCTGGCGGACCTCCGGCAAAGAAGCGATCCTTCCTAACACCTGGCCAATGGGCGTTGCGTGGATATTTTCGAGAATTTGCTCCATCATCAGATCCGTATTCGGAGCAAGGCCCGCTGGTCCATTCCTTACAGGATGCTTTCTCGTCTCAAAACGGCTGTTGGAATCGAAAGTTGGCATTCACACTACCTTGCTTGAAAGGCTTCGAGGCGAAGAACATCCATTTTTCCATCTCAAAGCTGACTACCACTACATCTTGTATGCCCCGAAATCCCTTTTGGAGGCTCAAAACAACCTGCTAACATTGGTATCGACAACAACGCCGGGAAAACTTTAGAAAAGTTCAACTCTTGCCCAACTTCTTCCAAGCCCAACGGTTGAGGCGATTTGCGGCAAGATCGCGGTTATCAGCACAGGCAGCTTACCTCCGCCGGCGCCTATTTTGAAACGGACCCCAGCGGGGAATCATGCGGTTGGCAAAATGGGAGATATACCATATATAGTGATGGCGAATGAATCCAGAAGACAAGAGAGCAGAGAAGTTTGCACGATATGTTGTGCTTCTGCTTTGCCTTGCTCCTGCACTGAAGGCGAGCAGTTTGGCCCTGTCAGTTTCGGGTCAATAGTAGTATTTGAATTCTATGTCCATGTCCCAGACATCATTGTCGGCGAGACCTTCTTTCTTGGTCAGCTTGACTCGCTCACACTGCAAGTTTCCCCAACGAAGCTGGATCATCGAGAGAAACCTGGCGAATCTGGCGATATCAATCTGCCTCAGATCGACCTTGGCCGTTTGGGTCTTTTGATTGTTTGCCGTCATAATCGTCGATGCGCTGACCCTGTAGGCTGTCGGCGGTATCTTGCATAGGCTGGCAACCCAGTCAAGGGCGCCGCCGTAAGTGAATTCGGCTGCGACATCGTTTGAGTCTGCGAACTCCAGGCGGCCCGGGTCGAGAGTCAGAATCTCCATCACGAGCGGTTCGGCCTTCTTGTATTGAGCGATCTGCTCCTGAACGTCTTGTTCGGCGCCGGGCAGGTATATCGCCCAAGCCAATAACGGCCACAGGCCGACGAGGACCGGAACGACCACGTAGTACAAAACAGGATTCTTGTATATGTCTTTCATGAGCATTGTTCCCCGATCATGTTTTTGGTGCAACGGTGATACCGAACTTCTGGCGTCCGGCTATAGGAGGCTCGTACCGTTCCTGGACAATTTCGAGTCCGTTGTTTCTGATTGTCTCGAAAACCTTCTGCCTGTTTTGCGGGCTGGAGGTGTCGCCTGTTATGTCGATGTCTTTGGTCGTGATGGCAATCGAGCTGATGTTCAAGCTTGTCTGGGCGGCGCA
Source organism: Sedimentisphaerales bacterium (assembly GCA_035529475.1). Lineage (GTDB taxonomy): Bacteria > Planctomycetota > Phycisphaerae > Sedimentisphaerales > Anaerobacaceae. The sequence continues at coordinate 7,488 of DATKWR010000762.1, forward strand.
TTTGTTGAAGGCGGCCAGCACGAGCGTCAGCTTGGATGATATGGACGTCTTGTCGGTGATCAAGCCCTTCTTCTCGGCTTCGATGCGCCGCAGGAGCTTTTCGAGATCGGTAACCGCCTTTTTGGTCGTGACGTCGTTCGAGAGCTTCTCGAGGGTCACATCTGCGTAGTCCCTGGAGAATTTGCTTCGCACGTTTTTTATGTCTTTGTTCACGCTGAACAGTTGTGTTTGAAAAAACAGCCCCGCCGCGATCAGCAGAATAGTCACGGAGACAGCGGCGAACTTCAGCGTTTTTTGCAGCCTGACTTTCTTACCCTGGAAGGGGTTGAAATCGCTTCGGAAATCGACCCTGTGCCCCTTTTCAGAATGAATCAAAGCGGCGCCGTAAGCAATGATAAGATCGACGGCGCTGGCGCAATCGGTCAGGGCCTGGGGCTCGACACCCGCCGCCTGGGACAAATCGAGTTCGCTTGCCTGCATACCCAGTTTCTGACCGAGCCGCTCGCAATCTATGGTTCCGGCAGAATCGAAAACTCGGATATTCGCTATGGGCTGGGCCTCTTCGATCAGGGCAGTAGTTATGAGTGCTTCTCTGGCGAGTACGCTGGTCCGGTCCCGTGTCGCGCTCAGCAGGAAGGTCCGAACTGCGGCGGCCTTTCGAGTTGCCTCATCAGCCGCTCCGGACGGAACAATCAGGTAGCCGCTGTGCCGGGAAAGCACGCCGAACAAGCCCCCGCTTTGCTGGGGGGCGGGCACGCTTACTTTGCGGTTGAGGAATCGTGACAAACAGCAGACGTCCGGCTCCATCGTTGCGGGATCCAGACCGTATTGCTGCAACGCAGAAAGAATGTCCGTCAGAATCTTTCGTTCCGCCGTGAAAACGGTCAGCTTCGATCCGGTCTGATCGCTTGAAGTAACCTCGAATGCCAATGCGACGTTGGCGATGTCCGTCGCGAGGGCCTCTTCCGTATCGAACTTCACGGTGGCCGCTATCTGTCTTGGGTCTTTGAACTGGCTGTGCACCGCGTGCTGCATAAACAGTGCGCAATCCAGCGCCACGGCAACACCAGAGAATCTCCATTCTCTTTGGGCGCAGCCCTGGGCAATCAGCTTCGCCAACGTCTGAACGTTCGCTTGTTCCTGGTCCGCCGCAGAAACGCTGAAGCAACCCAGGACGCGGGCATCCTTTGCTCGCGCGCTTAGACAGACCGCCGTGGCGGTGTCCTTGTCGATGTATATTCCCAAATAGCTTTGAGATTCCACTATCAGCAACCTCCTTACAGGGCTGCGGTTTTCAGCCGTTGATTACCGCGATTTTCTTAACCTGGTTACCTTGTTTTGTGATGGCGATAACGCTCGACGCCTTGGCCACTCCGCTGACGGCCGTTATTCTAATCGTGAAAGAACTACTTGCCGTCGTGATATATTTTTCACATTTGCCGATTGAATCGGAATAGCGAGAAAGCGCCGTCTTGAGCTCTTGCAGGTTCGCAAAAGGCTTTTCTCGTCTCAGTTGGATGATAGTATCGGCGATCTCAACCTCGTTGCCGCCAAAAATAAAGGCGGCCTCGAGTACGTGGCGGGGAGCCGTGTTGATATTCACCTGTTGCGAGCCCCACAGTCCGATGTACTTCAAAGCCGATTCTTTTCGATTCTCGCTTACAAAGATCGGTGCGGCCAGAGCCTCGGTATCGACGAGTGAGCTGTGAAGAAGCTTCGCCAGGTCGGTCGTTTGCTTGGCGATTTGCTCCGCGACGGGTATGACCTTTCTCTGTACCGTTGATTGCGGTGTTTTTGTGGTACCTTTTCCGGCGGTGGTCGTCGGTTTTGCGGGTATGCTTACGGTCTTGGTTATGGGCTTGAAGTCCACCGTAAACGGTCTTATTTCGCCTACCCGCTGGAGCTGGTCTCTGAACGAATCGATTTGTGTGCCATTGAGCCGCATCATCTCACAGAAAGTCACAAACCCTGCCTCCGCCTCCCGCTTGAGATTTTTGTCATCCAGCAGCGCCAGGCCGAGAGGGTATTTTGCATTTTCGTCCTCGATTTCCATTCGGATTTTCGTCGAGCCAATCTCAAACTCCACCGGCTTGGTTACAAGCGGCCACGGCGGGCCGTAGGGTCCCCGAACCACGACAGAATCGAGGTCCTGGAAGCCGGTCTTCATGTCCTTGCCGCCTGCAGTGGTATTGGCGTTATCGTTATCACTCATATCGTCAAACGAACCGTTGCCGTTTAGTTCTGCGAGCTGAGGCCCCATACCCCACTGCGCCAAAAGCTCCTGGTATGCGATTTCGTCAAGGGCGAACAGGTCCGAAAAATCCGGCTCATTCGGACGGTCAGCCAACTGCGGGTCAAGCTCCTCCAGTGTGGCAAGCGCATATTTCACCGCCGAGTCGCAGCCATATCGGGCCCTGCAATAATCGACGATGTAATGATTGCGGTGCCGCTGCACCGCCACACGGCTGCTGAACGTATAACCCAGCGTCGCGAGCACCACCAGCAGCACCAGCGTCAACAGCAGAACAACGCCCGGCCGTGAGTGTGTGATAATCGGGTAGTCTTGCCTCTCGGTCATTTTGTGGACTTCCCCACTTTCTCCGTCTTCCTCGGATCGACCGGCGGAGCCTTACCGCCATTGGGCGATTCCATGCCTTTCTGAGTTTCCTCACCACTACCCTCTTGGGCTGCCGCGATTTCAAATCTGATCTTTCGGGTTCGATCGAGGGCGATCGTCCGCGTGATTTTCTCCTCGTCCGGCACGTCGAACGTACCATCCACTTTCTTGTAGGGCTCGGCGAACGAGATGGTCAGCGCAATGGCGGGAGGTGGGGAGCCGTTCCATCTTTCCGCCCGGATGTCTCCGGTGACTGCTTCTATCTTGAAAAACGTGACGCCGCCGCAAATGGGCACGAAGAGCTCTCGTTCCCAGTCCTCTTTGTTCTTATCGAGCACCTTGTCCTCCCAGGCGATCCCGCTGTGGCTGCGGTACAGGACCAGGCCGTCGGCGGTACTCTCGACGTCGTAGCTGCTTTGCCAGATGATTTCCTTGAATTTCAGCTCCCTGTTGCGATTGTCTTCGATAGTGTCTGTGATCGTCAGCTTGGCGGCGGGAACCAACTTCGTACCCGCAACGTTTGCGAACTTGTTCTCAATGATGACCTTCGCCGCGGAGCTGGAAGAGAAGACAGTGTCGAGATCCTCAGCGATGCGCTGGAGAATCTCGCTTGGCAGCCTGGAGCTGTCGAGCTTCTGTATTACCGCGGCAGCCGAACGGTCCGCACGCCGATAAATGCCAAGGACCGCCACGGAGATCATGGCCCCGATCGTAAGGGCTGCGAGCACCTCCGCGAGCGAGAATCCCCGCATCGCGCCGGGGGGGCCGATCGTTCCTGCCGTATTGCGGTTTGCCGTTGGCGACCTCATCGGAGCCAGACTCCTACTGTTTTCGGTTCTTCATCAGGTTCCAGATATCGGAAAAATCCATCTGTTCGAGCTCTTCATACGTCAAGCCCGTCTGCGGGTCGATTTCGTCATTCCGTCCTTGCCCGCCCGGACCTGCTCTATTTTTCAAGTCCGCTTTGGATTTTATTTGCAGCTTCTTGTCTTCCTCGCTGGGGCTGCCGTTGGTGCGTTTGTAAAGATCGAGATTGCTCTTGACAAAAGAGCCGTCCTCCATCGTCTGCATCCCGTTGGCCAGCCACTGCTCGACAGCCTCCGCCTCGACCCCGGCGTATTCGGCCGCATCCTCCAGCGTCTCGATCAGCTCGCCGGCCACGCTGTCCTGCCCCTGCTCCTGCTGGCTCATCATCTGGAGCAACTGCTCTTTGGTCAGGTCGGTCAACCAGTGCTCGAGCTCGATGGTTTGCTCTTGTCCGTTTGGGTCGCTATATTGGGCCGAGCAGACGCCTCGGACCCACGTTCTGGCCGTGATCGGCTCGTAAAACGTCTCCACGACCGTTTGCCAGCCTATGTCCGGATATGTGTCACTCTCGCCGTATTCCACGCTTTCTTTGATCGAGGTGGAGGCCAGAAGCGTCTCCATATTCTCCCGGGCCACTTCAAAGGCCCGCATGCGCAGCGCCGAATCGGCCGCAGAGGTCGCGCTGCGATCAATCACAACCAGCACGCTCGAACTGATCAGCGCAAGAATGGCCAGGGCGGTCAAAACCTCGACCAGGCTGAAGGCTCTTTCCTTCGAGTTGGATTTGTCAGAATGGCAGTTCATTTCTAAGTCTGGGCTCCAGGAGCGCGACGTCTCCTTTCTCCAACGCGACAATTCTGTTGAGCCGGTTGACGACGATAGAGTAGGGCTGCCCCTGCTCGTCGAGCAGCACGATCTTTCCGCCGTAGGCCCAGCCGGCATGGCCCGCTCTGAATTTCGCCCTGGCATCGTTGGTGTATTCATGATCGTCAAACTCGACATAGACCAGCCGGCAGCTTTCGCCGAGGTTGTCCTGGACGATGATTTCCTCTTCCAGCACTTCCGAGAGGTCCGGGTTCGTAATCTGGCGCAGCAAATAGCTCTGGTCTGCGATGTCAACGATGACTTCATACCGTCTGTCACTCTCGGCGGCGGCGCTGGCGGCCATTTGCATCGTCGAGACCAATTCCTGCACCTGTGCTCGAAACGTGCTTTTCCTGAGCAGTCCGAAAAGGTGAAGCTGGGCCAGCAGCACGAATAACGAGATCACCGCAAGCACGACCAGCAGTTCGGCCATGGTAAAGCCGAGAATACGTGGCTGAGCGAATCTGTTGCGGCCTTTTCGTGTTTTCATATTCATGCTCTTGTGCACTCATGCGTCAGTACGGCTCAGTTCGCATCCGTGCTGAGCAAATCATCCTCCGTACCCTCTTCGCCGTCGGG
>DATKWR010000763.1:0-3558 GCA_035529475.1 Sedimentisphaerales bacterium
AGGCCCCTGGACCGAGCACATCTTTACGACCGAATGGAATTACCCGCACACCAAGGTGGCCATCGGCGATGTGAACGGCGACGGCCGCCCTGACATCATTCTCGCCCCGGCGGAACTCAAAGGCGGTACGCACCGCATCGCCTGGTACGAGGCGCCGGCCGACGCCAAGTCCGGCGGCTGGAAACAACACATCTTTGAGGGACCGGTGGAGACCGTGGTCCACGCGTTGGCCGTGGCCGATTTCGACGGCGACGGGACCCTCGATCTCGTGGCCGCACACATGCACCAAGGAAAAAGTCCGCAAGAAGTCGTCGTGTACCTGAACGCGGGCGGCGGACTCCACTGGAATCGCCAGGTGATCGCCACCACCGGTTCGCACGACGTTGTCGCGGCCGACCTCGACGGCGACGGCCGGCCCGACATCCTCGGCGCCAATCACGGCGGCCCGTTCCAGCCGGTGGAGTTGTGGCTGAACCGAGGAAAATGACATGAGAATCATCGCGCCGCTTCAACCGGTCCAGCCGTGGCGTTGCCGAGATGGCCGTCTGGCTCAAACGAGCAGGAACTCAACCATGAAACTACTCGCTTGTTTTGCTTGGGGCGTGTTTATGCTGGCCCTGGTGTTTCTCGCCACGGTCGCTGCCGCGGACACTTCAGCGGTGCCGCGCCCGCATGTGTGGCAGCGTTGGGAGTACACCCTGACGAGCGCCCGGCAGCATGACAATCCCTATGCTGACATGACCTTGCGGGTCCGCTACACTGGGCCGGACGGCCGCAGTCTCGACGGCTACGGTTTCTGGGACGGCGGGCAGGTATTCCGTATCCGTTGTGCCTTTCCGGCACCGGGCGTCTGGCAGTGGGAAACCGAGTGCTCCGATGCCAGTGACGCCGGATTGCATGGCCGGCGCGGCACCGTTGAGGTTGCACCATATGGCGGCGAGAATCTGCTTTACCGTCGCGGCTTTCTGCGGGTGAGTCAGGACCGTCGCTACCTGGCCTACGGCGACGGTACACCGTTTCTGTGGATGGGAGACTCCGCGTGGGCCGCTCCCATGCGATCGAACGACGAGGAATGGGACACGTACCTTGCCGACCGCAAGGCGAAACACTTCACGCTGATTCAGGTAGCCCCGGCGCCTCAATGGGCAGGCGAGACCGACCGGCAGGGCGAGAAGCCGTTTCACGACAAGGCGTGCTTGGAGAGCAATCCCGCCTTCTGGCAAGCCTTCGACCGCAAGATTGAACGTGCCAATGAAGCGGGACTGGTGGTGATGCTGGTCGGTCTGATGGAGCCGGTTTACCGCTATCCGGAATCCGGCACGGCCTGCCTCTTCGCTCGGAACGTTGTCGCAAGGCTCTTCGGCAATTTCGTGATCTTCTCGCCGAGCTTTGACAGCAAGTTCATGCCTTTGGCCGATGAAGTGGGCTTGGCCACCCGCCAGGGCACGGCCGTCCACTTGATCACGCAGCACCCCGGCACGCCATCGAAAGAGCCGACTCCGATCTGGACGATGCAGTATTACGATCGCCCCTACCTGGATATCGCGGGCGTTCAAACCGGGCACAACGGTGGCAATCGCCAGCGCTGCGCCCATCACGCTATCGAGTGGATTCTGGACGCCTATCGCCATGAGCCGCACAAGCCCGTGATCAACCTCGAGGCCATGTACGATGGCCAGAGTGAGAACGGGTGGCAGGCAGTGGACGCCCGTTCGCTCGCGTGGCGGAGTTGGCTTTCCGGTGCGAAGGGCTACACCTACGGCGCCGGCGATACGCCGCCCAAGTGCCCGCAAGGCAGCGGCGGTGTCTGGAGATGGGTTACCGACCGCGAAAAGCCTGATTTCTGGGAAAAGGCGATCGAGTGGGAAAGCTCTTTCCAGATGCAATACCTGCACGACTTCCTGGCCGAGATCGAGTGGTGGAAGTTGGAGCCGGCCCACGAGCTGATCCTCAATCAGCCGGACGACGTAACTCGCCGCATGGTTTTGGCCAAGGTCGCCGGGGGTGATTTCGCCGTCGCGTACCTTCCGGACAACGACGGGATCGAGGTAGACCTATCGGCGTTTTCGACGTCTGTGGAGGCCCGTTGGTTCGATCCGGTCCGCGGTCGCAATTTCCCGGTGACCGGCCGCATCCCGAATCAGGGCAACCACCGCTTCGCACCGCCAGCCAAAGGCGATTGGGTGCTTGTTATCGAACGAGCCCCCGAAAAAGCCGCCGACGTATCCCCGGACCTCGATCTGCGGTTCCGCGTGACGGCCTACGCCGAAGCCGATATTCGCGAGGGTTTTCGCGATGAACGTTGAAAGAAACAGCTCATTCCTTTTGGTAGTTCTTGCTGGGTCAACGCTTGCATTCGGCCATAACGCGCATTCCAGACAGGCCAATCCGGCCTCGGATCCTGACAACGCCGGTGGCTGGATCCTGAACGAGGACATGAGCGACGAGTTTGAAGGGCGCGAACTGAACGCTTCTAAATGGCTTGTTCAAGGGACGGACGGTGAATACCGGTCACAATTCATCGGCCGGGCGCCTTCTCAGTTCTCAACGAAGAACGTGCGAGTTGAAGATGGAAAGCTGAAGCTGCAGACCCGGTGGGAACCTGATTTCCATTTCGCGGACAAGCCGGATGCGGATGGAAGGAATCGCGAGAATATCACCACTGCGGCAGTCATCAGCAAAAAGCAGTTTCTCTATGGCTACATGGAAATCAAGTGCAAAGCTGCGGACGCTTCTATCACGAGTTCCTTCTGGGCGACCGGTCATCATTCGGAGCTGGATGTGTTTGAATTCATGGGCGCTCCTGCCCAGGCACACAAGAAGCATCTAGAGAGAGAATACACGTTCACCATGATCGACTGGTCAAAGCATCAGTTGTCGAGGGTCTGGAGAGGCACACATCAGCTCGACTGGAGAGTCGCCGACGACCTCCATGTCTATGGCTGCGAGTGGAATGAAAGGAATCTGAAGTTCTATGCCGACGGCGGGTTGGTTGCGAGTGTTACGAAAGAAGAGATCGGCGACGGCTGGGTATTGAAGAACCCCTTATGGATATGGGTCGATTCGGAGACGTTTCCGTGGCACGGGCTGCCGCAAGAGACGGATTTGCCGATCGATTTTGAAATTGAATATGTCAGAGTCTGGCAGCGCAAATGACACGGTGTTGGCGGTCGGCTGAGCAACAAAGCACAGGCAACCAAGGGAGCTACCATGAGGTTAACTTTCCACCAGACCGTGATCGGTATTGCGTTTTTTGTCTGCTGCTGTCCTGCAATAAGCGTATCGCAATCCCGGCGGCGACATGGCGCAGGAGCCCTGGCCTCGCGTCACGCTGCCCAGCGACCTCGATATCGTCAGCATTGCCTACTTCGGCTTCAAAGACCTCCACGTTTGGCGCAACGACAATGGCAAGAAATGACTTGGTTGCAACCCCCGGATCGCGTCAAGCTGCGTGGTTTAGGAAGCTGGCGAGGTGGTCACGATAGGGGTAGAGCGTTTGTTGTTCCCGCTCGATGCGCGCGGCGTGAAAGGAGGTCCAGTCTTCGTTGACGTAGATCG
>DATKWR010000764.1:0-4894 GCA_035529475.1 Sedimentisphaerales bacterium
TCCATCATCTTGTGCCAAAGGTAATCCACCTGCAGCGGATCCTGGCCGATGATCTGCTTTTTGATGCTGTGGATGTGACTGACGACGCCGTCACGGTTGTAGGCTTCGCCGAGCCCGTAGAGGCCCGAGTCGGTGGTGACCATCACGAGGTGCGCATCGTACTTGATCCGGACCGTAGCGGTTTTGACATCGCGGATTTTCACTCGGCCCAATTCCGTCGCGGCCCGAGGCGCCGCTTCCAGGATTCCGGGCCGCTCAAGCAAGGTTGCGACGATGGCCGCACCGCCCGTTAGGGCCAAAAACTTCCTTCGTTTCATGGTCACTGCCTTTCTCTGATATCCTTGTCTTACCGTTCGAGCTTGACGACGATGTAAGGCGTTTGCCTCTCCAGTTCGGGGTAGATTCTGCCGTTGCCATACGTATCGGTCACCTCGAAGAAGTACATAAAGTCGTATTCGGCCACAACGTCCTGGGCGGGTACTACCGCTTGGTACAGATTCTTCTGTCCCGTGGGCGTCATCTCGATAGTTTTGTAATCCTCGTACTGGTTCACGCTTCGATAGTGAAGACGGACCCACTTGATTCCGGCCGGGTCGCTGACCTCGGCGGTGACCGCCAGGGGTATCGCCGCCGCAGCGGTGGCAATGGGCGTATGCCGGAGCGACGGCGGCTCGCTGTCATTTGTCACTGATACTGAGACCGAACTGGTTTTTGCCCGGCGGCCGGCGTTGTCACCGGCCTCGATCAGGTATTCCAGCCCCTTCTTTATCTCGCTGCCCGGAATGACGGCCCGGTAGATGTAGGGCTCGGTTAGCCGCATTTCGATGTCACGATATTCGCCCTGTCCAGGCCGGTACAGAACCTTAACGCTGGCCAGAGGTCCCTTTGAGCTTACCGTCGCGCGAACGATCAGATCCTCGCCGGGTCGCGCCCTTCGGACGGGCACGTGGGCGATTGTCGGTTTCTCGCCGGTTACATCGGGGCCGAACTTGTCACGTTCCTGCTGAAGCTTTTGCAGACCCTCTTTCAGTTCGACAAGCTCGTCTCGCCAGTGCCCCGAGAGGCCGGCGCTTTCGCGTCCCATCATGAGATTGTCGCAGTACATGTCGCCCGCCGCCTCGACGAGTTTCTCCCAGGCCCCCACCGCGGAGGTTTCGTGGCTGATGGCATCGTCGAGGGCGTTGAGGTCTTTGCTGCGTTTGAAGAGTGCGTAGCTGACGCCCGCATTGGCCCTGTGCGAGTGGTACTGAGCCAGGTGGGCGAGGATTTGCAGATCCACCATCGTCGAATCGAACTCTTTGTTGCGATTCGTTCCGATTCGCTGCTCGGCCCGCCGGACCGAGTCCAGAACGTCCTTCGATATCTGCTCAAACCAGGCGCTCGATTGATGGGGCCGGATTCGCCCGGAGTCTTCGCCGTCCAGGATGCAGCGTGCGGCGGCGTCCATGCTCAGGAACTGCTCCGTGTCACTGGGCAAGGCCTTCGCATATTCCGGCAAATCCTTCATCCGCTGTTTCTCCACCCATCCTCGGGTCGTCGGGAACATATCGTAGGGGTAATTGTACGCGACAATGTAGGGCAGAATCCTGCTGGCGCGATGGAGGCCGGCTTCGACAAAAGGCGCCGCCTGTTTGCCGAAGCGGCTCTCGAATTCCTTTTGCCAGATTTCCGCCGGCGTCCGGGGGTTGTAGCCGACTCTTCCAAAGACCTGGAAGAAATGCCAGTACCGCTCGAACTCCCAGTCGTAGTAGCGGTACCGCGGCCCGAGCAGCTCGAACGGCTTCATATCGTGAGGATGGTCCTGCATCTTCGTGGCCATCGGCTCGACGACCTCGAAGCCCTCTCCGTCGTAGAGGTGCGTGCTCTCGGCAAAGCGCCGGACGTACTCCGGATCGGCCCACAGCAGGACACGGCTGGTCCCGCAGTTCCAGAGCCGCCAGTGCATCTTGTATTTCTGCGGATAGCGCAGCAGGTCGGCGTACCCGTGCCGCCGGTCGTGTTGATTCGCAGGATGGACGTGCGTCGGATGAAACGGAAGCCCCATTTGCTCCATCCAGTACTTCGTGCATATTCTCATGTTCACGCCCATCTCCACGGCCTTGTCGATCAGCGAATCAGGAAAGTTTTTCGCCCGGGCGTCGAACCGGATATTCGGGCCATGCTCCTTCATCACCGCATAGACGTTCTCCCAGAACCCGCCCATCTCGGTTCTCTTGAGGCCGGATTCGCCGTGCATGCGAAACTGGATGGCATCGACATCGGGCACCAGTTTGAGGAGCTTCGTCAGCGCGGCCCTCGTATAAGCGGTCAGATTGTCCGCCGTCAGGCCCCAGACGATCCCGTCGGTCGGTTGGTTCGCGCGATCGCTTGGGCCCTGCACGCCGCCGCGATAAATGTGGTCCCAGATGCCTAACGTGAAACTCATGCCGCGCTCGTGCGTCATCTCGATGATTCGGTTCAAGGCCTTCAGATTGCGGTGCTGCTTATCGCCGGTGATCCCCACGACTTTGATATCGGGGAATTCTTCAAGGTCGAAGAAATAGGGGTAGGGCGGCGAAACATATCCCCAGTTCTCGTAGCCAAAAAGCAGGGCGAACGTGTTGAAGCGATTCTTAGCCAGCATGTCCAGGTACCGCGCCCAATAATTCTCATCGTAGAAATGGCTCTCAAAATTCCCCTGGTGCATCGTGTATTGAGACAGCGCGCGTTCCGCTACGGCGGGTTCTTCCCGAATGTCACGGACTTCGCTGAAGGGCTTTGCCGGATCGGTGCTCCAGCCGATGCGGTCCGCGATATCCAGAAGCGCATACATCAGGCCGCGGTCGTCGGCGCCGCAGACCAGCAGGGTTTGCCTGCCGGCGGATTTTGTGCGGTGGATCAGCAGAGATTCCGCTTCTGTCGGCTTGGAGACACCGAGGCTCTCAAGCAGCGTGGCCGCCGGCCCGGCGCCGCTGGAAAGGCCTGCAACGAGGAGGGAATTGCCCTGGGATTTTTCAAGCGATACGGCCGTTTGAGCTTTTATCCCCTTTTCTTCCAGAGCCAATCGCACCTTGCTCAGGCCGTGGCGGGCGCCGGGGCCTATCTGACCGTCCGCAATTATGGAAACGGTCGTTTTCGGTGCCGCCTGCCCCACGGGAGCCTGCAAATTCAACGCGGCAAAGAGAACCAGGAAGATTGTGAGAAAAACGCGGGTGGGACTCAAGTTCCGGGGACACGTGAATTTTCGTTCTTGCGCCATTTGCTATCTCCGAAATTGAACGCAGTTTGTCATCCGTGAAGATACCGGATCGAATTGTGAATGGTCCGCGGTCAATTGTCAATGGGCAGCTTTCACTCGAAGGGTGATTCCTGCTGAGATTATGTTGGAACATGTCACACGATTCTGCTATGATATGCGTCGCGAATCGTCGGTGGTCGGTCGACATACGATATACGCGACATCTGCATGACGAGGTGAAATTAAGATGATTGAGCGAGTCAGCGCCAAAGTCCTTCTTTGTATCGTTCTTGTTGCAGCCTTATGGACGCCCGTCCGGTCAAGCCCGTCGGACTGGTCGGACCTAACGGCCCTGCGTCGCGCGATTCAGGACCTCAGCAAGACGTTCCCCGACCAGTATCCCAAAGGCGCGGATTATCTGCGAGCGTTGGATGCGTATGAGGAACGTCTGCCGGCCATCAGGGAGGCTCTGGGGCGCGGCGATGCAAAGGCGCTGAAGGCCGCGCAAGAGATTATTTCCCTGAAGCGCGAGGCTTTGCTGTCGAATCCATTATTGAATTTCGACAAATTGCTGCTGATCAAGCGCAAGCCGCTCGACGACCCGCGCCGAAGCCTGGGCGACGAGAACAACGACAAGGGAGTAGGCAGCTTTCTCGGACTGCCCCAGCAAAGTTCGTGGCAGCTTCACACGATGAAGAACACCGACGGCTGGGAGAACGAGATTAGTATTCTCTCGCCCATCGGCCCGCAGGGAAAACTGACGACGCTGTATGTGCCGCCGGACGGAAGACTCGTCAGCGAGATGGACCTGCACTTCGATGCCGACAGGCTGATGTTCTCGATGCCGGACCGCCGCAAGCACTGGCAGGTTTTTGAAATCGGGACCGACGGTCGGAAGCTAAGACAAATCTCGCCCCAGGACCAGCGGGACGTGCACAACTTCGACTCGTGCTATTTGCCGAATGAACGAATCGCTTTCATCTCGACCGCGCCGTTCCAGGGCGTCCCCTGCAACGCGGGGGTCAACGTCGGCATGAGCTACATCATGGACGGCGACGGTGGAAACATCCGTCAAATCTGCTTCGAGCAGGACCACAACTTCTGCCCGACGGTGATGAACGACGGCAGAATCCTGTATCTTCGATGGGAGTACACCGACATCCCGCACGTCTGGGCGCGTTACCTGTTCACGATGAACCCCGACGGCACAAGCCAGCGGGAATTCTACGGCTCCGGCGGCTATTGGCCCAACGCGATCTTCTGGGCCCGCCCCATACCCGATCACCCGACGAAGATCGTCGGGATCGTCACGGGTCACCACGTCGGCCGCGTTGGAGAGCTGATGGTGTTCGACCCCGCGCTCGGCCGGACTTCGGACCAGGGCGTCGTGCAGCGAATACCGGGCTATGGTCAGCGCGTCGAGCCGCTCATCGAGGATAAGCTCACGCTGGACACATGGCCGAAGTTCCTGCATCCCTGGCCTCTCAGTGACAAGTATTTCATCGTCACCTGCAAGCCGCGCCCGACCGACCTCTGGGGCATATACCTCGTGGACGTTTTCGACAACATGCTGCTGCTCAAAGAGCTCGAAGGCTATGCGCTGCTCGAACCGGTCCCTCTTCGCAAAAGCAAGACGCCGCCGGTCATTGTGGACAGGGTGGACCTGACGCGGGACGA
>DATKWR010000765.1:0-2547 GCA_035529475.1 Sedimentisphaerales bacterium
ACTACCGCGTCATGGTGCAAGAGTCAACCGAAAAATTTCAAATTTCATGCCAATGGTTCTTCTTATTGTGCAACTCCACGGACGGCCACTCCGGGGTTCCGGAGCCGCCCGGTTCTATTCCACCTTCTTGAGAATCATCTGCCGGGGCTCGCCTGAAACGTGGAAACTACCCTGAGGATAAAGCATTCCTTTATCCACGATGAGGCTGCCGTCCTCTTCGAGATATCCCCGGTAGAAGTAGTCGGCGCCGTGAGGGCTTTTGTCGTTAATGTCTATGACTATTTCGTCCGTGGCCAGGAACCACCTGCCCGGCACGGTTGTACCAGCCTTGATAGCTCCCGGGGTTTTGTCCTTACCGAATCTGTCACCCATCGTGACCTGGCAAACCCCTTCAGGCCGGACATCAATCTCATGGACATCACCTCTGGACTCGCCGCGCCATCGATCCAGGAAGGCAGATTCGGCAAGAGGCTCGACCAAAACTTTTTCAACGTCCGCCAGCTCGCCAATGCCCAGGCGCTTGATAACGGCTTCAGCCTTATCAGCAATCTGACTTGCCAGCGAGGCGCTTGCCCGGTCGTGCTCGATTCGGAACGTCAGCGGCACATTTTTCGGTTTGGTCAGGCGCCACAGGATATGCTGCTCGAGGTCTTTCAGATTGACCAGTCCCGTGTCAAGGGGTTCGGAGCCTCCGTCCGGCCGCTTCATGGCGTGGGGATAGAACGTAGTGATTTTGCCCTGCCTGAGGTAGAATGTGGAGTTGCCATCGCCCACAGTATCAGTCGCTGATGCCAGACGCACCTCCGTTTCCATTTGCGAGTTGGTCTCTTTGGCCACCGAGATGATGTTGTTGCGCAGCTTCGTAGCGGCCTCCTTAGTCTCGGGATCGTAGTAAATGTCAACTCGTATCGGCAGATTATCCTTATCCTTCAACCTGCTCCAGATGTGGTCCAACGTCTCTTTTTCGGACAGAAATCCCACCAATTTCCAGCGTTGAACGACCCAGAAATCGATAAACGGCTTCTGGCAGTCGAGAACATACAAACGCTCACCGATCATCTGGAGGGATACATAGGCGTTGAGGGTCTCGATCGGCTGCACGGCCAGCGGAAGCTTGGGGATGATTCCAACCATCTCCCGGAGATTCGCCAGCTCCGTCGTGCGTTTGGATTCGAGCTCCGCCTTTGCCAGCAGCAATTCATAGCGCATCTCGGCAGGTCCGGTCGTCGCTTCGGCCTTTTGCCCGATCTGTTCGATCTGCAGATCCAGCAGCTTGATCTGCGCGTAGCTTTGCGTGACCTGACGGACGATATTGAAAGCCTCTTCCTTACTGATGCTTTTCCTATTCTCCATTGCCAGTCGAATCAGGTCGCCCAACTCAGGGTCTTCCACCCTCTGCGCTCGATCCAGGACGCTCGGCGTCTTACTCTGGGCCATCCCAACCGCCGTCAGAGACAGGCATAAGAGACACACCGCTTTCTTAATCCATCCAGTTTTCATGTTTTAATCTCCAAAAGATTGTGCAAGAATTTGATTTACACTCTCAGCCGACGGGTGCGGGCTCTGCATGGCCATCAGCTCTACACGTTTTTTTTGATTTTCCATAGACCTCGTGGCGGCGAACACTCGCTCCGCCTGGCCGTCCGCAACAAATGTGTCAACGGGCAGCAGTCTGCCCGCTCGCTCGACGGCACGAGCCATACGGTCTTCCATCCCCAACTGCCTGAAGAGACGAGCGGCCTCCAACCACGCGACGAGCTCGCTCGGCACGGTTACGCCGTCGGGCTCGGCGCCCGCCCGCGGTGGGACATCCACGCTCAGCGGCAATGCAGGTGGCCCCGACAGGCGACCGCCCAGGAATGCGACGCCGGCCATTAGAACTGCTGCGGCCGCGAGCCCCGCCCTCCGCCAAGCCCAGCGCAACCGCTGCACTCGGATGAAGGCCGCCGTCGAGTCACGGAGCGTCTGCTCCTTAAACGCATCCCGCGGCGGATTGCCCGATAAATGCTGTCCCAGAAGTGTATCTTGGTCTATGTCTCTCATGGTATCACCTTATCGAATACATTACTCAAAAGTCCGTATTTCTTCGTATGCACGGGCAAACCCCGCCCTCGCCCGGCGCAGGAGCGACTCGATTGCCTCAATGCTTGCACCGCCGTCTGCGGCGATTTCTTTCATGCTGAGGCCCCGAAGGTATTTCGCCTCGAGCACCGTGCGATAGTGCGATGGCAATCGCGCCAGCGCCTCGTGTACGCGCAGGTCGGGGTCCGGCCGCGTGAGCGCCTCAGAGCCCCCGTTCGCAGAGGACTCCTCGTGCCGCCTCCGCCGCTGCTCGCTCGCCCGGATCGCCATGTGCCGGTTCCTCGCAATCCCGAACAGCCATGCTCGAAAGGTTGCCCGACTGGGATCGAAGCGATTGATCCGCCGGGCCGCAATGACAAAGACCTGCTGGGTCAACTCCTCGGCCAAGTCCTGGTCATGCCGGGCACCCGCGAGCGCGACGCAGAATCGGTACACCGCCTCAAAGTGCCGCTCGAATAACTGCCG
>DATKWR010000766.1:0-2159 GCA_035529475.1 Sedimentisphaerales bacterium
GTGGTGACGCTGCTTCAGGCTGAACGGCGGCAGGTCGGGCCGATTCGGCCGCGCCCACTTCATGCATTCTATGCTCGGCAACCATCCTCTCGGCTTGCGCCGGTTCAAGAGCGTATTCAAGCGGCGACTGCTGAGGCAGGACCGCTACCGGTATCGAGTACAAAGGGGGCACCAGGACCTTCGCCAAAACAATCAGCCAGAGAAGATAGCGAACGTGAGCGCTTCGGTTCCGCAGCCCAAATGTCGCGAGCGCCACCGCGATGGTCAGGACGGCTATCTGCCAGCTCTGGGCAAGCAGATAATCTGTGATTCGGATCAACCATAGTTCCATAGTCAAAACCTCCGCGACATAAGTCCAACTACTTCTTCTTTCTCTTGTCTATCAACTGCCTGAGCCTCTTGATATCCTCTTCGTCGATCTTGCCGTCCTCGGCCAGGAACTGAACCAGAGGCTTCGGGTCACCGCCGAAGAGCCTGCCCAGGAAATCTCGCACGGTGGTCTTGATGACTTCCTCTCGCTCGACGCAGGGCGAGAAGACGTGCGCTCTGCCCTTGTCACGGTGTTTCAGGTAGCCTTTTTCTTCGAGACGGCAGAGCAGCGTCTGCACCGTGTTGTAGGCCAGCGTTCTGTCGGCAGGCAGTTGTTCCCGAATCTCCTGGACGGTCGCTTCCTTGAGTTGCCAGACCAGCCTGAGGATCTCCGTCTCAGTGGGGCTCATTGCTCTTAGCTTCTTTTTTCCCATAATTGTTTACTCCTACATTTGTCGTTGTAACAACAACAGAATATCCTACACTTGTAGGTATTGCAATGAGAAAAATGAAGATTTTTCAAAAAATTCTTTCTGCCCGCGGAAATGCGTGAAAAAGCCGCATTTTCAGCCGAAAAAGACGGTCTTACCCTCGCCTGAAGCCGGGCAGGCTCCCCACGCAAAAAATCAAATGTCATTCTGAGCGAAACGTAGTGAAACGAAGAATCTGGTCTGTGAATAATCAATTCGCTACCCAGATGCTTCGCCTTTGGCTCAGCATGACAATGAAAATCGGGCCGTCTGAGTGCTTATTATCGCTCCGGCCTCGTGCGGCCGGCTTTGCGGATTCTTTGGAGCAGAGCCGCCATCTCTTTGACGACTTCCGCGTGCTCGGCGGCAATGTTGTGTTTTTCGCCGAGATCGGCCCTCAGATCATAGAGTTGCGGGGCCGGGTCGTTGCCAAGCTCGATGTTAACGCTGCGGTTTATCTTGGCCCCTTTACTTGGCTCGATGTACTTCCAGTTGCCTTTGATGAGCGAAAGCGTGCCGGCGTGTTCCACGAGATGGTCGCGGGCAGCGCGCGATTCTGCGAGCAGCGCCGAAAGAACGTCGATACTGTCCGGGGCGTCGTCGTGAGCAAGCTTCTGGCCCGTCAGAGTCGAAAGTGACGCGGTAAAATCAATCTGGCAAACGAGCGCATCGGACAGACCCTTTTTCACCCGCGCGGGCCAGCGCACGACCAACGGCACGCGCGTCCCGGCATCGAACGCGCTGTACTTTCCGCCCCGCAAGGGGCCGGACGGCGTATGCCCGCCGAGTTTCTCGACCGCTTGGTCTTTGTAGCCGTCATCCACAACGGGACCGTTGTCACTCGTGAAGATCAGCAGTGTATTGTCGGCAAGGTTCAAACGCTCCAGCGTCGCGAGGATCTCGCCGACGCACCAATCAAGCTGCAAGATCGCATCGCCCCGAGGCCCGAGGCCGCTCTTGCCGGCGAACCGCGGATGCGGGACGCGCGGCACATGGATATCGTGCGTCGAGAAATAGAGGAAGAAGGGTTTATCCTTGTTCTTTTCGATAAAGTCTCTGGCTTTGCCGGTGATCGTGTCGGCTATTTCTTCATCCACCCAGCGTGCGGCCTTCCCGCCGCTCATGTAGCCGATCCGGCTGATGCCGTTGATGATGGTCTGGTCGTGCCCGTGGCTGGGGTGCATTTTGAGCAGCTCGGGATGGTTCCTGCCCGTCGGTTCGTTTCCGATGGGCTTACCAAAGCTGACCTGAATGGGGTCCTTGGGATCCAGCCCGACGACCCGGCGGTTCTCCACGTACACGCACGGCACGCGGTCGCCTGTGGCGGGAATGAGGAAGCAATAGTCGAAGCCGATTTCGAGCGGACCCGGGCGAATTTCG
>DATKWR010000767.1:0-2412 GCA_035529475.1 Sedimentisphaerales bacterium
CCCAGGCGCTTGTGAGGAATGGCTGCATCGCCGTCGGGGAAGGCGCGAATATGCCTTCAACTCCTGAAGCGATTGAAGTATTTCGCCAGAGCAACGTTTCCTTCGCCCCGGGCAAGGCCGCCAACGCGGGCGGCGTAGCCACCAGCGCGCTGGAAATGAGCCAGAACTCAATGCGCCTCAATTGGACGTTTGAGGAAGTGGACAAAAAGTTGAGGCAGATCATGGACGCCGTGTACGAGCAGTGCGTTCAGACGGCCGAGGCGTATGGCTGCAAGGGCGACCTTGCCACCGGCGCCAATATTGCCGGTTTCCTCAAAGTCGCCAACGCGATGATGGCGCAGGGCATCGTCTAGCAGCCCGTGGTGAAAGTCTCAACGATTGAATGATAGCTAAGGCGACGGTATCATGCCAGCAATCATCAGGGAGGATGATCGCATGGCTATGGGCAAACGCACGACGGACCAGCAAGGGGAACTGTGGATACCGACGGCGGAGATGCCGACCACACCCGCACACCCGTTCTACCGCAAACTCAACGAAGTGCTGAACGACCACGGCTTCGACGGTTTGGCCGAAGATCTCTGCCGGACGTTCTACGCCGAGAAGATGGGACGACCGAGCCTGCCGCCGGCAGTGTACTTCCGAACGCTTCTGATCGGCTACTTCGAGGGCATTGACTCGGAGCGCGGCATCGCCTGGCGGCTGGCGGATTCATGGTCGTTACGAATGTTCTGTGGTTACGCTCCGACAGACGCTACGCCAGACCACTCGACGATCAGCCGCAATCGTCGGCTGATTGACTTGGAGACACACGAGGAAGTCTTTACCTGGGTATTGAAAGTCCTTGCCAAAAACGACCTACTGAATGGCAAGACCATTGGGATTGACGCGACGACGTTGGAGGCCAACGCTGCCTTGCGGAGCATCGTCCGCCGCGACACGGGCGAGAGCTACGAGGAGTTCCTGACGCGTCTGGCCAAGGCATCGGGTATCGAGACGCCGATGCGGGAAGACCTGGCCAAGATCGACAAGAACCGCAAGAACAAAGGCTCGAATGACGATTGGGAACATCCCCATGATCCGGATGCGAAGATCACGAAGATGAAGGACGGCCGGACGCACCTGGCGCACAAGGCCGAGCACGCGGTGGACCTGGAAACCGAGGCGATCGTAAGCGTGACGCTTCAGCCGGCCGACCGGGGCGACTGTGACAGCCTGGACGAGACGCTGGACGTAACGGTCGAGGCGTTGGCGAAGGTTGGATTGGATGAGGAGGCAGGCGAGCACCTGTCCGAGCATGTGCTGGCCGAGACGGTCACAGACAAGGGCTACCACAGCAACCGGACGATGAAGGATCAGCGGGAACTGGGGATTCGTACGTACGGCTCGGAGCCGAATCGTGGCGGTCGCAACTGGAAGGGCAAGTCGGCCGAGCGAGATGCGGTGTACGCGAATCGTCGTCGGATTCGGGGGGAACGTGGCAAGCGGCTCTTGCGGAAACGTGGTGAGTTGCTGGAACGGCCGTTTGCGCATTGCTACGACACGGGCGGGATGCGACGGACTCACTTACGTGGGCATCCGAACATTCTGAAGCGACTGCTGATTCACGTAGCCGGGTTCAACCTTGGGCTGGTGATGCGCAGATTGCTGGGCACCGGCAAGCCACGGGCGTTTGCCGGCGTGGCCGGGCTGTTCTGGCAACGTTTTGCGGCAATTGTGGGACGCCTGATCGACCTGTACCGGCTTCTGACAGCTTGGAATCGTTCTCGGCGCGGTGTGGCGTTGATTCAGCTGAATCGGCCCACCCCCCGCCAAGCGGCATGATTGCTGCGAAAAACGGACTTCTACCACGGGCTGCTAGCTCCGCCGTCGCCAAGCAGATGCAAGAGTCGGCGGCACCATAGTACATCCAAAGCCGCCCATTGCGGACAAAGCCACCCGTGGCAAAAACCACGTTCGGCGCATCACCCGTCCGCTCGTAGGGTTCTTGCGGGCCGAGCAGCCAGCGGCGTGTGCGGCCGATCAGACGGTGAGGCTGTTCCAGGTCAAGCAGTGCCGCACCCAGCCGATAGATGGGATCGCCCGCTGCGTATTTCACCCCGTGATAAATGACCAACCATCCGGCTTTCGTCTCTATGGGCGGGAGGCCGGAGCCAACGCGCATGCCATCCCACCACGGCCCGCCGTGAACAGGGATGACTACCTGCGGCTTGCCCCAGTAGACAAGATCGGGGGAATAGGAAATCCACACACTACCCCCGCCAACTGACGGTCGATGAAGCATCGCGTACATGTCGCCGAATTTCCGCGGGAAGAGGACGGCGTTCTTGTTGTCCGGCGGGTAGACCACGCCCAGACGGTCGGTGGTCTTGAAGTCCTTGGTGATGGCGATCGCGACACAGGGACCCTGAT
>DATKWR010000768.1:0-2516 GCA_035529475.1 Sedimentisphaerales bacterium
GGCGTGTGCTGGACATAGGCCAGGGTGTAGGTTTCGCTGAGGACCTTGCTCGCACCGGCAAGCGCGCTGTCGGTCGAGCCTCTGGTTTGAGGACGCGAGCCGCCACCGGTTCGAGCGTGCTGCTTGAGATAGGCGTGGACCTCCTTGTCCGAGGGCTGAGGCGTTGTCTTCCACGACGCCGTGGCGGCAATCGCCTCCAACGCCTGCGCGGCCAGGGACGACGAAGGCGCAGCGCATCCTACAAACTGGCCATCACGAAAAACGAATACGTCTTTCATCGCCTGGGCCTTAGAGAGGTCTATTGATTCGAGGGTCGCGCCGTAGGACGGAGCACGCAGAATCTTCCCAAAGAGCATATTGGGCCGAACAACATCCGACGGATAATGATGCACCCCAGTCACCACCTCCCGGGCGTTCGGCCGCAGAACCGACGTGCCGAGTGTCTTCCATTCACTAACCGGCGTAAGCGCAACATCGGAAGAAACGCTTTGTTTGAATGCCTCGGCGACGTCGTTTGACTTGGCCAGATCACCGTAGCCAATGGTCTGTTTGGTCTTTCTATTCGTGATGATACCGTCGCGGACCTCCAGGACGCCGGGTTCGGCCTTCCACTGTTGGGCGGCCAAGCGGACCAGCAGCTCTCTGGCGGTCGCAGCGCCCTGCCGGACGGCGGGCACCGTGTATGGAGTGGTCCGGCTGCCCGCGGTGATGCCGTCGTCGGGAACCAGAGCAGTATCGGACATGACCAGGCGGATGCGGTCCACGGAAACCCGCAGCTCCTCTGCGGCCGCCTGCGACAGTTGCGCCCGGGGGCCCTGCCCTTCCTCAACCTTGCCCGTCATCACGGCGATGGTCCCATCCTGGTTGACGTGAATTCGTGCAGCTACGGCGATGGACCGTCCCTCACCTCCGCGACTTCGCTGTCCGAAGGATACACTTTCCGTCACAGTGATCAGAAGCCCCGTGCCCAACAGTTGCACGAAGGCGCGCCGGCTCAGTCCCGTCTCCCGATCGTGCTGCTCAGTAAACTCGAAACATTGAGAATCGATCTTCTCTTTGGTCGTAGTGTTTTTAATCATGGTTATTTCACCTCCGCGATTTTTGCCGCGGCGCGGCGCACGGCGTTCATTATCTTTGTGTATCCGTTACACCGGCAGATATTGCCGTTCATCCCTTCTACAATCTGCCGGTCCGTTGGGCGTGGATTCTCATTGAGAAGCGCCACGGCCGTCAGAATCATACCGGGTGTGCAATAGCCGCACTGAATGGCGCCCTCATCGAGAAACGCCTGCTGAACGGGGTGGAGGCGGTCACCATCGGCAAGTCCTTCGATCGTCGTAATCGTCTTATTGTCCGCCATGGAAACGGGCGTCACGCACGAAAGAGCGCGTTTGCCGTCCATCAACACCGTGCAGGCACCGCAGCGGCCTTCTCCGCAGCCGTACTTCGGGCCGGTCACGTGCAGGTCTTCTCGCAGGACTTCGAGGAGCGGCCGGGCCGGGTCTGTAACGACGGTTCGTTTGTCCCCGTTGACGATCAGAGTAATGGTGGCATCCATAAGCGGTCCTCCAAGTCATCCTGAGCCGCGGGCGAAGGATCTGGGTTACTCATGTTACGTAACGTTGCTCTCATGCAATGGCCAGATGCTTCACTGTGTTCAGCATGACAGTTTGGCTCAGATATCCAGCCGGCACAGTGCCGGCCTTCCTGCCGGAATTATAGGCGAGTTTACAGAAACACAACAGTCCTTTTCGCCAAATCCGCTGACAATGACGCAGGCTGAACGGGTTATCTCAAGAGAATCTTGCCCGGCTGCTCGAAATCGCATATAACACCCTGGCCAAGACATAGGAAGCAATGCAGATGAAATACACTGACAGAGCAATTGCCGCCGTCAGGGCACGGTGGGCAGGGACCAGATTCGACCGCAACGAGCTGGCGGGCGCGTTTGGGGATATCGGCACCGACTTTCCTCTGATCGTGGGGATGATTCTCGCTTCGGGCCTTGATATTGCAAGCGTCCTGATCATGTTCGGCACGATGCAGCTCGTGACGGCGCTGGCGTATGGGCTGCCTATGCCCGTGCAGCCGCTGAAGGCCGTGGCGGTCCTGGTAATTGCCCAGAAGCTCAGCGGAAACGTCATCTACGGCGCGGGATTAGCCATTGGAATCACGATGTTGTTCTTGACGGTCACCGGTCTGGTGGACTGGCTTGGCCGGGTCATTCCCAAGAGCGTCATTCGAGGAATTCAGTTCGGGCTGGGGATCAAACTTGCATCCGTTGCGCTGCAGAATTATGTGATGGCCGATGGCATTGTCGGCTGCGGGTTGGCGGCGTTGGGGTTCGTGTTGACCGTCTTTCTTCTTGGAAACCGCAAATATCCTCCGGCCATATTCGTTATTCTCTTGGGCGTGGTTTATGCCTTTGTCTTCAAATTGGACGGCGCCACGGTGCTTAAGCACGCTGGATTCAGCCTGCCCCAACTCCACACGCCCAGGCTGCCCGATATTCTTAC
>DATKWR010000769.1:0-5203 GCA_035529475.1 Sedimentisphaerales bacterium
TTTGCTGGTGACGTAGATGACCTGCTCGGCAAACAAATTGGGCGCAACGCGCACCGGGCTCAGTCGCGTTTTGATCAGCGGAATTTTCTTTTCCACCTTAACCCCCAGTTTGCGGCAGAAATGGTCGAAATCACCCAGGGACAGGCAATGTATGTTGGGCGAGTTGCACCAGTCAAACGGAAGCTGCTCGGTGACCGGCGCCCGGCCCTGGAAGAACAATTGCACCCTGGACCGCCAGTGGGCGAAGTTCGGAAAGCTTACAATGACCTTCTTGCCGACGCGCAGCAGTTCGGCCAATACCTTCTCGGGGTTCTTCACGGTCTGCACGGTCTGCGAAAGGATCACATAGTCGTAGCTTTTTCCGGCATAGTTTTCCAACCCCTGCTCGACATCGTGCTGCACGATAGGCAACCCCCGATCTACACAGGCCAGCACAAGGTCCTGATCGAGCTCGATGCCTTCGCCTTTTACATTTTTATCGACGGCCAGGTTGGCCAGAAGCTCGCCGTCCCCGCAGCCGATGTCCAAAACGGTGCTGTTTGGCTCGATGAGCGATTCAATCACTTCATAATCGACGCGCATTCGATTCGTCCGCTCGGTATCGCCAATTCGTAGGCCTCCATTGGCCCTGGCGTTCCTGCTGCGTTTTCTCATTCCGGGCCGGTGCGTCGCATCCAGGAAGCCCGACAGAAGAGCACCGAGTGTTTCGGACTCCAGAAGGAACGCATCGTGACCGTACGGGGAGGTGATATCGCAGAAACTCACGTCTTTGTTGTTGGCGACCAGCGCATCGACAATGGCTCTGGACTGGGCGGGTGTGAAGAGCCAGTCGCTTGCAAAGCTGATGACCATGAACCTGCACGTCGTGCTGGAAAAGGCCTGCTTCAGAGACCCATGCTCTCGTGCCAGGTCGAAGTAATCCGCCGCTTTGGTGATGTAGAGATAGCTGTTGGCATCGAACCGCTCGACGAAACTCTGTCCCTGGTAGTCCAGGTACGTCTCGACGGCGAACTCCGAGTTGAAATCGTAGCTGTAGCGGTCGGAATGTCGCAGCTCTCGCCCGAACTTCTCGCGCATGCCCTGCTCGGACAGATACGTGATATGCCCGATCATCCTAGCGATGGCAAGGCCTCTGGCGGGGCCTTTGCCGTTGGCGTATTGTCCACCCGCGAAATTCGGGTCCCCCAATATGGCGTTTCTTCCCACCGCGTCGAATGCGATCGATTGGGCGCCGAGGTGGGTCGTGGTGGCAATGGGTATAGCGGCTCGGACGAAGTCGGGGTACGCGATGACCCACTGCAAAACCTGCATCCCGCCGATCGAGCCGCCGATCACGGCCAGAAGCCTCTTTATGCCGAGCTTATCGAGCAGCAGCTTCTGGACTTTGACCATGTCGGCGATGGTAATGATGGGGAAGTCCAGCCCGTACGGCTTTCCCGTCGCCGGATTTACCGAGGATGGCCCCGTAGTCCCGCTGCAGCCGCCCAGAAAATTCGAGCAAATGACGAAATACTTGTTTGTGTCGATCCCCTTGCCGGGACCGACCATGATGTCCCACCAGCCGGGCTTCTTGTCCTCGGGACTATTCAGCCCCGCAACATGAGCGTTGCCGCTAAGAGCGTGGCAGATCAACACGACATTGTCCCCCGCCTCGTTGAGCGTTCCATACGTCTCATAGGCCACGTCGATAGGCCCGAACGTCTTGCCGCACTCTAACTCCAGCGGCCGCTCGGGATCGACGACTCGCACCGTTTTGGTCTGCACGATGCCAACCGAATTTTGTCCTGTTTCAGTCGTTACCATATTCCTATTATCCCTACGATTCCGGTAGATAATGATACTCAGTTATCTGTCCCTGGTGCTGAAAATATCACCGAAATCGACTTAAACCAGATATTCTACGGAGAATGGAAGATTTTTCAACTTTTTTTGAAAAAAGCCGTTGACAGCGAACATTTGTTACGATATAGTAGTATTCCGATTGAATTACTGATATTTGGTCTGCAAGATGAAGGTATCTAAGAAATGCCAATATGCTCTTAAGGCTCTTTTCGAGCTCGCTTGGCGAGGCAACGGCGAGCCTGTAAAGACCCATAGTATTGCCCATGCCCAGAGGATGTCCGTGCGGTTCACCGAGATCATTCTCAATGAACTCAAACACGGCGGTTTTGTGGACTCAAAACGCGGCAGTGAAGGCGGCTATATGCTTGCCAGGGATGCCCGGGATGTGAGGGTCGGCGAGGTTATCGAGTACATCGATGGCCCGATTTCCTTCGTTGAGGCCACGGGCGACGGCGATGGCACCTTTGTGGGAAGTGAAGCGTTCGGCCAGTTTTGGCGCGAAGTGAATGACGCCGTCTCAGACGCCTGCGGCAGCAGGACCCTTGCCGACCTCGTGGAGCTTGAAAAAGCCCGCAGGGAGCAGGCCGCACCAAACTACTGTATTTAGGCCAAGGACTTGAGAATTTCTGTTGTTTTTTTTGCCGACTAAGCCGAGTGAAACTATAGGAATACTGAACAATTGTAGGGCCGACAGAGTGGAATCGCATCTTCGAAGTATAGCGAAAGCAATGACCTGGCGTTTGGGCGGCACTATAGTGACGTTCGCAGTGGCTTGGCTCTTCACGCATCAGCTTGAGTTGGCGGTACAAATTGGCATTCTGGACACCGTAGTAAAAATCGGCGCGTTCTACGGCCACGAACGAATATGGAACCGGCTGGAGTTTGGAAAGCCAAAGCCGCCGGAGTATCAGATTTAGCAAGAACGGTTCATTTTTTTAACAGGAGATTTTAGGTCATGTTGGCACAAGAAGTTACGGAAAATGTTGTCGAGCTTGTTGAAGGCTTGAACTTCGCGGAAAAAGTGGAACGGTCGCTGGAGCTGATCGACGCGGCCTACACGCAGTTCGGAGACGATCTGGTCGTGGCGAACAGCCTCGGCAAAGATTCCAGCACGGTCTGGCACCTAGCCAAGCGGGTCAGCCCGAAGATTCGGGGCTTCATCGTGACCACAAGGTTCAAGCCGGCCGAGACCAGGCAGTTCATGGCCGAGGAAGTCTCAAGGTATCCCGAGCTGCGGATCTTCAGCAGCGATAAGCAGATCCCCGAGAACTTGTACGAGACGGACCCCGACAGATGCTGCGAGATTCTCAAAGTCGAGCCGACAAGGCGGGCCGTCCGGGAGATGCACGTCGCTTGCTGGATCACCGGGCTTCGCTGCACGGAAGGACGCACGCGCACGAACTACAAGGAGGTCGAAGAGCTGGACAAGGGTTTGATCAAGCTCAATCCCATCCTGATTTGGTATGAGAGGGAGGTTTGGCAGTATCTTGCGCTGAACCGCGTGCCGGTCAATCCCCTTTATGCCAAGGGGTACAGGTCGCTCGGCTGCGCTCCGTGCACGAAGATCGCCCAGGGCGTGGATGAGCGAGCGGGCCGGTGGATTGGAACCAGCAAGTGCGGCGGCGAGTGCGGCATTCATACAAAACCTTTGCTGGACTACCAAATTTGACGGTAACCTACCATGAAGCCCGATACAATCGCAGTACATGGTGGTTTCACAGGTGACGGCGTCAGCGGCGCCGCGGCGGTCCCGGTCTATCAGACCGTCTCCTACGCGCACAAGACCGCGCAGGAGTTGGCGGACGTCTTCGCGGGCAAAACGCCCGGCTATATCTACACGCGGATTGCAAATCCCACGACGACTGCCCTGGAGGTCAGGCTTGCGGAGCTGGAGGATGGGATTGCCTGCATCGCCACCTCCAGCGGCATGGCGGCTGTTACGTCGGCTGTGATGGGTTTGCTCCGGGCGGGGGACCGCATCGTAGCCGCAACTGGAATCTTCGGTGGAACGGTCTCTCTGTTTGAGACGACCCTCAAGAGATTCGGCATCGAGACCACTTTTGTCGACGTCGCCGATACACGCAATTTTCAAGAGGCGCTCACCGAAAAGACGAAACTTGTCTTTGTCGAGACCATCGGCAATCCGCGCATGGATGTCCCCGACATACCCGCGATAGCCGAATTGGCACACAAGGCCAACATTCCGTTGGTGGTGGATAATACGGTCACCACGCCGGTTCTCTTTCGACCGAGCCGATTCGGCGCCGATATTGTCGTCCATTCGACCTCGAAGTTCATCAACGGTCACGGCACGGCCATTGGCGGCGCCATCATCGACACGGGCAACTACGATTGGAGAAAAGGAGCGTTTGACGATATCAGGCAGTTGTCCGGCCGCGTGGGTCAACTGGCATTTCTGGTGCACTTGCGAAACCTCATATACCGCGATTTGGGCGGATGCCCGGCGCCGATGAATTCTTTCCTTATGCTTCAGGGTCTGGAGAGTCTGCCCGTCAGAATGCTCAGGCATTGTGAAAACGCCAGGCGATTGGCGCAGTTCCTGCAGGCCCATCCGAAAGTGTCCTGGGTGAACTACCCGGCTCTTGCGGACAACCGGTTCCATGCGAGAGTCAGCGAACTGTTTGCCGGATACGGCGGAGGACTGCTGACGTTTGGCCTTGGCGGCAGGCGGGAGGTCTTCAAGTTCATCGACTCGCTGCGCCTGGCAAAAAACATGGCCAATCTGGGCGATGCCAAGACGCTGGTGATTCACCCGGCCTCCACCATCTTCCACGAGTTTTCCGCCGACGAGCAAAGGGGCATGGGAGTGACCGAAGAGATGGTGAGAGTTTCGGTGGGAATCGAGGATTTCGAAGATATAAGGGCCGATTTTGAACGGGCGATTGACAAAAGCCTTTAAGGAGCGATTATGAATATTGTTGTGAACGGCCAAGAGACGAATATCACGGACGGTCTGACCATCAGCGAGCTTCTTGTGGAAGAGAACGTCAAGATGCCGCAGATGGTCTCGGTTGAGCTGAACGGGCAGATCCTCAAGAGAAGCGAGTTTGACCAGACCGTGCTGAAGGACGACGACAAGGTCGAGTTCTTGTATTTCATGGGAGGCGGAAATGGCGCTGACTGAACAGCAGATGGAACGATACGGCCGGCATATTATCCTGGAGCAGGTCGGCGGGGCCGGCCAGGAGAAGCTGCTTGCCTCGAAAGTGTTGATCGTCGGCGCCGGCGGTCTCGGGGCGCCGGCGGCGGTGTACCTGGCGGCAGCAGGGGTCGGAACGATCGGAATAGTCGATGGGGACAAGGTCGATTTGAGCAACCTGCAAAGGCAAATCATCCATCA
>DATKWR010000770.1:0-13736 GCA_035529475.1 Sedimentisphaerales bacterium
ATCGATCTTTACCGGCTCAAATCCGAAACCGGCGGCGTCCTGTCGAGAACAACGATTTACAGCCCCGACCCCAAGACGGGAAAACAGCCCGACCACATCGCCCCGGCGGTCATGCCCGGCGCTCGTGCGGATATTCTCACGGCCGATGACAGTTGCGTCTATCTGCGGGACACGGCGTTCGAGAAGAGCGGCACTGAGCGGCCGGACGGAAAGGCTCATTTGTTTACGCTGACCGATTTTCTGGATGACACGTGGCCTCACCGCTCCTATTGGATCTTCGGCACACAGTGTTCGCTCGCAACCGGCTGCAGCGGGCGCGACAAGAACCTCGTTTACGGCCGATTGCTTGTTTTCGATGAGTCGAAGATCTACGGCTACGGGCGCTCACAGGTACACTGGTCCAACCAACTGCAGGACGGACCCTATCGGATGTTCTGCGTCAGCAGGGACGAGGGGACGGCGTTGTGGCAGAAGCCCTTGAAGATTCAGGTCCGAGCGATGGTCCTGACCGACAAGGTATTATTCGTGGCTGGCCCGGCCCTCGACATGGACGGCGAGCCGGAAGCTCGAAGCGGCAATGAAAAAGCCCTGCTTATGGCCATTTCGGCCTCCGATGGAACCGAGTTGGCGAAGTATGAGCTTGATGCGGCGCCGATCTTTGACGGCATGGCCGCCGCTTATGGGCGACTTTACATCTCAATGACGGACGGGAGCCTGGTTTGTATGGCGCAAGAGTAGTCGATGGGACGATTATGAGGATCTCACTAAAGGCAAAGCTGATCGTAAGCTTCCTGGCCGTGATTGTTATAGGCGGCCTGGTCACCACGCTTGTGGGAACGCGGCTGATCGGCACCGGCATAATCCGTCAGGCTCAGGACAAGGTGCGAAATGACCTGAACGCGGCGAGGGAAATATATCGGCAGGAGAGTGAGAAACTGAAGGATACGGTACGGTTCACCGCGTTGAGACGATTTTTCATTGGAGAGGCCCTGCTGAATAACGACATCACGGCCCTGACGAAGGAGCTGGAGAGAATACGAAAGGCCGAATCGCTGGACATATTGACCCTGACGGACGACGTCGGTCGGGTTGTCGTCCGATTCCGAAATCCCTCTATCTCGGGTGACAGTCAAGCGGACGATGTCCTCGTGAGCCGGGTGCTGGCCGGCCGGGAAGCCGTCGCCGCGACAGTGATCGTGCCGGAGGAGGAACTGAGAAAAGAAGGTCCGGACCTTGCGGAGCAGGCGCGCATCGAATACATTCCCACGCCTAAGGCAAAGCCAACGCTGGAAACGAAGCAGACATCGGCAATGTGCATAAAAGCCGCTGCGCCTATCCTCGGGGATAATGGGCAACTGCTCGGCGTCCTGTACGGAGGGAACCTGCTTAATCGGAACTATGAAATTGTGGACAAGGTCAAGGAGACGGTGTATCAGGCCGTTAAATACGAGGGAAAAGACATCGGCACGGCCACCATCTTTCAAGGCGACCTTCGCATTTCAACGAATGTGCTCAGAGCAGATGGAACACGTGCCATCGGAACGCGTATCTCGGAAGAAGTGTACGAACGGGTGCTCGTCGAGGGCTTGCCGTGGATCGACCGGGCCTTTGTTGTCAACAACTGGTACATCTCTGCCTACGAGCCCATACGAGACGTCAAAGACGAAATCATCGGCATTCTCTACGTCGGGATTCTGGAGGAGAAATTCACAGATATGCGAAACAGGGCGATTGCCATATTTCTTGGTATCGCACTTACCGGGATGGTTATTGCCCTGATCGTATCGAATTTCCTGGCGAAGGGCGTGCTTCAGCCGATCAAACGTTTGATATTTGCATCCCACCAGTGGGCGGTCGGCAACCTTGACTACAGGGCCGAAACGACGGCAAAAGATGAAATCGCCGAGCTGACGGAAACATTCAACACGATGGCCTCCTCGCTGAAAGAGAGAGACGACCGGCTGAAAGAATACGCCCACCAGCAGATCATGAAATCGGACAGGCTTGCGACTTTAGGTCAATTGGCCGCGGGAGTCGCCCACGAGATCAACAATCCGCTGGGCGCCGTTCTAATGTACGCGCATCTGTCCCTGGAGGAGATGGAGGCTGAGGACGCTCGTCGCAAGAACCTGGAAAAAGCCGTTACTGAGGCTACCCGGTGCAAGAATATAGTACGAGGCCTGCTCGACTTCGCCCGGCAGAGTGAGCCGAACATCGAAGAGTCGGACGTCGATGAGATACTGAAACGAACGCTGTCCCTGCTTGAGAACCAGGCGCTGTTCCAAAATATTAAGATCACCACAACGCTGTCGGCCTCTTTGCCCAGGGCGATGATGGACAGCGGTCAGATACAGCAGGTTTTCACCAACATTATCTTTAACGCGGCCGAGGCCATGGCCGGAGAGGGAGAGCTCGCCGTCGTTTCCAGGACGACGCCTGGCGATGAATGGGTCGAAATCGAATTCACCGACACCGGCTGTGGCATCCCCCGGGAGAACCTCGAAAAGATATTCGATCCGTTCTTCACAACGAAAGAAGTGGGTCGCGGCACCGGGCTCGGCCTGGCCGTCAGTTATGGCATCATCGCCAGACACAAGGGGACCATAGAAGTTGAAAGCGAACCGGGCAAAGGAACCACTTTCATCGTAAGACTGCCTCTGAGGATAGAGACTTAAATGTCCAGTCAGGCTCACATTCTGGTGATCGACGACGAGGAATCCATGCGGGACTCGTGCCAGCAGACGCTTTCTCGGGCCGCAAATAAGGTAAAAGTGGCTCAGGATGGTGCGACGGGACTGGCGATGCTGGAAAAGGAATCCTTCGACTTGGTCATCCTCGATTTGAAGATGCCCGGCTTGAGCGGCATGGCCGTGCTGGACAGAATCAGACACGATTATCCGGGTGTCGTCGTGATCGTAATTACCGGCTATGCGACGATAGAATCCGCCGTCGAGGCCATAAGAAGCGGAGCCTACGATTTTCTTCCCAAGCCTTTCACGCCCGACGCTCTGCGAGCGATAGTCGCGCGGGCTTTGGACAGAAGGACGCTGGCCCTTGAGAATATTCTGCTGCGAGATGAGCTGAAGGCAAGCTTCGGACCCGAAGTGATCATCGGCCAAAGTGAGGCGATGAAAAAGGTCGAGGGTCTGGTCCGAAAGGTAAGTCCTACCGATACGACGGTTCTGATCTGCGGTGAAAGCGGTACGGGCAAGGAGCTGGTCGCCAGGGCCATACACCGCCACAGCAGCAGAAGCGACAAACCCTTTGTTGTTGTGGACTGCGGGAGCCTGGTGGAGAACCTCTTTGAGAGCGAGCTCTTCGGACACGTGAAGGGGTCGTTCACGGGCGCCACAGCGACCAAATACGGCCGTCTGGAGCTGGCAAACGGGGGCACCGTCTTCTTCGATGAGATTGGAAATATTAGTCTGAACATCCAGACAAAACTGCTTCGAGTCCTGCAGGAAAGACAGATTACGAAAGTGGGTAGTTCGCAGGTCATCAAGGTGGATGTGCGAGTCGTCGCCGCGACCAATAAAGACCTGCACCAGGCTACACAGATGGGAACGTTTCGGGATGATCTATTCTATCGCTTGAGTGTTGTTCCGATTACCCTCCCGTCCCTGCGTGAGAGAAGAGGTGACATTTCGCTTCTGGGCGACTATTTCCTGAGGAAATACAACCAGAAGAGAAAGAAGACCGTCCGAGCCATTTCGGACCGAGCCATGAGGGCCCTCGTTGAATACGATTGGCCCGGAAACGTCAGAGAGCTTGAGAACGCCATCGAGCGCGCGGTCGTCTTGACCGAGAACGACGTTATTGAACCCTCGGATCTATTGTACTACGGGTTGAGCGTTGAGACGCCTTCAAAGTCGGATACCGGCAGCTCCGAGCGTCTGGCTGATGTGGAAAAGGAGCACATCGCCCGGACGCTCAAGAAGTACACCGGCCACAGGGGCAAGACAGCCGACGCACTGGGAATAGACCGTAAAACGCTCCGCTCCAAGCTCAGGCGATACGGACTGGAATAGGCCCAGTGGGGCAATCCTCCTCATCAAGTGGAACGATATGCCCCATTTCCGTAGTCGTTCCGGAAGGCGAGTAGAACACCGCTCATCCATTCGAGAACATGCGCAACCCCTCCATTATCAACCACTTAGGAGAAATCCTCAGCGGCTTTGCTGCTATTTGGCACACCAATTGCACAATGACATTAGTAGAGTCGAGTCCACTCGTGTGACAATGAGATTTTACATTGCATGGTGATCGGACAGATGAAGCTTGGAAGCAAGAGAATTCTGATCGTAGATCCCGACAGCGAAGCGGCCCGAGCGTTGGTGTTGCTCTTTATCGAAGAAGGCTATGACGTTGAAGCAAGTGACAGTATTGGCGCGATGGCCGAACGGATCAGGGATGCACAGTTTGATTGCGTCATTATGGATGTCGATTTGCCTGAGATGCCCGGCCATAAAGCTGTCTCAATAGTGAAAACGATTGATCCAAAGATTCAGGTCATCATGACCGCCGCGAAGAACACCGCGGAATTGGAGGCCGAAGTACGCAAGCAGAATATCTTCTATTACTACATAAAGTCTTTCGACCGGGAAGAGTTGAAGGCCGCCGTCCGAGACGTGTTCAAAAAAGTGGGAAAGATTAAGGAGGCAAAACGGATGAACGAACCGCCGAATATTTTGGTTATCGACGATGACGTCAATTTTGTCGCGGTCATGAAACCCATGCTCCAGAGCAAAGGCTACAATGTCGATGCCGCCCACAACAAGGCCGAGGCGATGCAGAAGCTGAAAAGGTTCACCCCTGATTTGATTCTCCTGGATATCATGATGGAGAAATTGACCGACGGCTTCGATATCTGCTACATGCTCAAGCATGACCCGGAGACCAAAAAGATCCCCGTTTTGGCCGTCTCGAGCATTATAGCCGAGACGGGATTCAAGTTCTCCCCCGCCACAGACGGAGAATATTTTGAAGCAGACGACTTTCTGCAAAAGCCGGTCGAGCCGGCCACGCTCCTGGGGCGGATCGAGAAGCTATTAAGGGGATAGGAGCCATTGGTGAGTGACGTCCAGACAAAAGTTGAGGAGCGCCCGAAGGTGTCCGAGAACGCCATCATTCTGGTCATCGATGATGAGGAAGCCATTCGCGATTCCTGCTGTCAGGTACTGACCAAAGCCGGATACAGAACGCAGACCGCCGAGGATGGGGACGTTGGCCTGCAGAAGATAACCGAGATGAAACCCGACCTGGTTCTGGTTGACCTTAAGATGCCCGGGATGAGCGGCATGGAGCTGCTGGAGAAAATCGCCGAGATAGACCCGAGCATCATTTCCGTGGTCATCACGGGCTACGCGACCATCGAGTCGGCGGTCGCGGCGATAAAACGCAATGCGTACGACTTTCTCCCCAAGCCGTTCACGCCGGACCAGTTGAGGATTGTCATCAAGAGGGGCCTGGAACGAAGAAGACTGGCCATCGAGTCGGAACGGTTGCGCCGGGAAAAGCAGATGATGCGAGACAACTTCATCACGCTTGTCTCTCATCAACTGCGCTCGCCGCTTGCCTCGGCCAGACAATACTTCGGAGTCATCAGAGAAGGATTCGCCGGGGACGTGACGGACAAACAGAAGCAGATTATAGAGAAAGCAGGCAAGTATCTCGACGATCTCATGCAGCTCATCAACGATTGGCTCGACATGTCGCGTATCGACTCAGGCCGTATGACGGAGAAATTCGAGCCGGTGGCTATGGAGCCGGTCCTTTCGGAAATCCTGGAGCTTGTAAAACCACTGGCGGAGGCCGGCAAAGTAACGTTCGATCTGCACCTGGGTCATAACGGGCCCGCAGTCCACGGCGATCGAGAAAGCCTGAAACAGGCCATTACGAACCTCGTGAGCAATGCGATACACTACAATCGCGAGGGCGGTACGGTGGTAATCAGCACAAGAGAGCAAGGCAGCGATTTGGTGGTGGAGATCTCCGATACGGGAATAGGGATTTCCCGCGACAACCTGCCCTTTGTCTTCGATGAGTTTTTCAGGGTCAAGAGCCCCCAGACGCGGCACGTCGCCGGCAGCGGATTGGGGCTGCCGATAGCCAAGAGAATAATAGAAGCACATAACGGACGCATACAAGTCGATAGCGAACTCGGCAAGGGAACGACCTTTAGTATTCTTCTGCCAAAGGCACAACAATGAAAATCGTAAAACTACCCAAAGAGAACTTTGCAGAATTCATTACTCGGTTAGGCGCTTTCGGAGAAATCCACGCTCCCACAAAAAGGGGAGACGGAAGCTTTGTCTTCGCACCCGTGACGAACCTCTCCGAGATGGCCCTCGACGGCAACAGAACCATCCTGCCGCCGAAGAAATACTTATTCAAGCCCGTAGAAGTCATGTTCGATTTCTGTGCCCGAAAAGGCTACGAAGTACCTGCCGAAGAGACAGATAAGAAGCTTATCATTTTCGGCGCTCACCCCTGTGATATCCACGGGCTTAACATACTCGATATCGTCCTGAGCGGCAGATACGCCGACAGCTACTTTGCCGCCAGGAAAAAACGAGTAGCCGTTATCGGCCTGGACTGCATTCCCGATGAGTACTGCTTCTGCCGCTCGACCGGCACGGACTTCGTGGACAGCGGCTTCGATTTGTTCTTGTCCGACATCGATGGGTGCTACCTCGTCCGAATCGGAACGAGCCAGGGGGATGACATGGTCATGGCGGCGCAGTCACTGTTTCGCGAGGTCGAGCAGCACGATCGGGAGGCGTACAAGAGCAGATCCATCTTGAGAAGAGAGAGCTTTCAGACGGAAATTCAGTTTCAGGATTTGCCCGAGATCATGGACCTGGAATACGAGAATGAGGTCTGGCAGGAAGTGGCGGAGAAATGTCTGAGCTGCGGCACGTGCTCGATGGTTTGTCCGACGTGCTATTGTTATGCCGTCTTTGATGAGCTCAATTTGGATGCGAGCAGCGGACAGAGAAAGAGGAGGTGGGATTCCTGCCTTTTCAAGGACTACGCTCTTGTGGCCGGCGGCCATAACTTCAGGGCCAAGCGTTCGTCACGAGTGAAGAATCGATACTTCCATAAACAGAGAGGTTTTGTAAGCCAATATGGGAGACCCAGTTGTGTCGGATGCGGACGGTGTAAAGCGTACTGCCCGGCGGGCGTCGACATCCTCGAGGTTGTGCAAAAGCTAAGGAGTGAGACCCATGTCTGATCATCAAAGCTGCCCTGAGTGCCCCAACGCGTACCTGCCCTATCCGGCCAGGATCATTCGTACGCTCCCGCAGATATCAGACCACCAGCTCTTTCAAATCAGATTCGACGACGAACAGAGGGCGAAAGATTTCACGTATCGTCCCGGTCAGTTTGTCATGCTCAGCGTTGTCGGGACGGGTGAGGCGCCGTTCTCGATATCATCTTCCCCGACGCGCCCCGGAATCATCGAACTCTGTGTCAGGCGAATCGGCCATGTCACCGATGCGCTTTTCAGACAGCCTCCGAATGCCCTGGTCGGTGTCAGAGGGCCCTACGGCAATGGCTTTCCCATCGAAAAGCTGGAAGGAAACGATCTGCTGCTTGTCGCCGGGGGGCTGGGCATGGCGCCTTTGAGATCTCTGCTGTGGTACGCCCTGGACAACCGCGCGAAGTTCAAGACGGTCACTTTGATGTACGGGGCAAGGAATCCGGATGAAATGCTCTTTAAGTATGAGCTGTTGAGTCTTGTCGACCGCGCGGACGTGAAGTGCCTTTTGACCGTCGATAAAGACGCATCCAAGATGTGGAAGGCGCGAGTCGGCGTCGTCACCGGGCTCTTCGACGACCTGGAGATTGACCCCACTCACACGTACGCCGCGATCTGCGGTCCGGACGTGATGTTCAGGTTCGTCCTCGAGAAACTGCTGGAACGCAACTTTTCCAAAGACAGGATACTCATGTCCCTGGAGAGGAACATGCAATGCGGAGTCGGCAAGTGCGGCCACTGCATGATAGGCTACAAGTACACCTGCCTGGATGGGCCGATTTTCACCTATTGGGATGCTATCAACCTGCCGGAGATGATCTGAGGAGACAAGTTCATGGATAAACCGAGCGTAGGCATATACGGACTGACCGGCTGTGCCGGAGACCAACTGGCTCTCTTAAACTGTGAGGACGAGCTTCTCGATATAGTAGGCGCGGTGAACCTCAAGTCCTTCCCGATGGCCATGACCTCCAACGACGAGGAAGGTCCGCTGGACATCGTCTTTGTTGAAGGCGGCGTCGTTCAAGCCGAGGATGAGCAGATGCTCAGGAAACTGCGAGACAGAGCGAAATTGCTCATTGCTCTCGGGACCTGTGCGGTGTGGGGCGGCGTGCAGGCCATGAAGAATGAAATCCCGCGCGAGGAACTTAATCGGCAAGTCTATGGATCGCAAGGGGAAAGATTTGAAACGATCACCGCTCAGCCTCTCAGTCATTTTGTCAAGGTCGATCTGGCCCTATCGGGCTGCCCCGTTGAAAAGGGGCAGTTGCTGCAAGCCGTAGCGGCGCTGTTGCATGGGGATTTGCCCCGCCTGCCGAGTTATGCCGTCTGCACCGAGTGCAAAATGGCGGAGAATCCTTGTGTCCTTATTGAAGCCGGACGGCTTTGCCTGGGTCCGATTACGGTTGCGGGCTGCAACGCTCGCTGCCCGAGCCATAATCAGCCCTGCATCGGATGCCGAGGCCCGGTCGAAGAGGCGAACGTTTCGTCTGAGATCAAGGTGCTTAAAGAAAAGGGATTCACATCGGTGGATATCCGGAACCGGCTGTGCACCTTTGCGGGAGAGGCGGATTCATTGAAGATCGATTCCCTTAAGGAAGCTTCGAATGCATAAATCAGTAGTCATTGACCGTATTTGTCGCGTAGAAGGACACGGCGGCATCACCGTGAATATTGAGGACGGCCAGGTTACAGAAGTGAACATGGATATCTTCGAGGGGCCGCGTTTCTTTGAGCCGCTGGTGATTGGCAGGACCTACGATGAAGTAGCACCGATACTGATGCGGATATGTGCGATCTGTTCCGGGACTCACACGGTCGCCTCTCTGATGGCCGTCGAAAATGCTTTCGGCGTCACAGTGAGCGAGCAGACACGGCTGTTGAGAGAACTCCTGGTGCAGGGGGGCAATATTGAAAGCCACGCCTTGCATCTGTTTTGTCTTGTTATCCCCGACTTTCTCAACTATCCGAGCGCTGTGGCCCTGGCCTCCGACCACCCTGGGGAGGTGAAGATGGGCCTGGAGCTAAAGCGATTGGGAAATGCCATCCAGGAGACGATAGGGGGCCGGGCGATTCATCCCGTCAACGCCGTTGTCGGGGGTTTCGGGAGACTGCCGACGTCCGAACAGTTGCTTGATCTGAGGGGGCAGCTCGAGCGGGGATTGGAACAGAGCCGGGTGACCTTTGATCTGGTGTCCTCTCTGGAGATGCCGGATTTCTGCACCTCGCCAAACACATACGCCGCGCTGTCAGGCAACGGCGACGGATACAGCTTGTTCGGAAACAAGATAGCGCTGTCCACGGGAGATAGCAAAGAGGTTGGCGCCTATAAGGACCTCTGCAACGAGCAGGTTGTCCCGCACTCTCATGCCAAACACAGCCGCTTCAAAGATCGCCCCTTCATGGTTGGGTCATTGGCGAGGGTCGTATTGAACGGCAAAATGTTGTCGGGCCAGGCCAGGAAGGCGGCGGAGAAGCTGGACTCGGAATTGCTCTCCGGTAATTCACTTCACAACAACACCGCTCAGGCCATTGAGCTGATTTATTCCATCGAGCGGTCGATAGAGATTATTAACGAGCTGCTGACCGGAGGGATCAAGGAAGAAAAGCCGTTGCGCGTCACGGCCGGGGCCGGCACGGGGACAGGAGCCGTTGAGGCGCCGCGAGGTACCCTCTATCACAGCTACAGCTTTGACAAATCGGGACGGCTGACGGAAGCCGACGTCATCACGCCGACGGCGCAGAATCTGGCAAACATCGAGAAGGACCTGCGCGTCTCGGTTAAAAATCTGATCAACGAACCCAAGGAATCGATTGCTCCGAAGTTGGAAATGGTTGTCCGAGCCTACGATCCGTGCATATCGTGTGCGGTCCATCTCGTGGAGGTAAACTTCAAGTGAGCATCTCGGCGTCCGAGACAGAAGAGGTAGGGGCCACCCTGCGTGGCGGCCCGGGCAGGCACGCGGGCCTGCCCCTACAGCAGACCCTGATTGTGGGAGTGGGCAATCCGCTGCTGGGTGACGAAGGCATAGGGCTGCATGCTTTACGCAACTTGTCGCAATTGCCGATGCCTCCGGACGTTGACATTCTTGATTGTGGATGCGATCTCTTGAATCTCGTCTCTTATATCGACAAACCAAAGAAGATCATCATTCTCGATGCCATCCGGGCCGGGGGAAAGCCGGGCCAGGTCTACAGATTCGATTTCGACGAACTCGAAACCATACAGACTAAAACATGCTCTGCCCATCAGCTGCAAACGGTAGATGCTCTGCGGTTGCTAAGAAAAGTCTGTCCTTGCCTGAGTCGTTGTGAGATTACCGTGATCGGTATAGAGCCAAAGGTCATGGAATTGAGCGGCGATTTATCAGAAGAGGTCAGGGAAAGCATCGCTGATCTGACCCGATTGGTGCTTGAAGAACTGTAAGCGGTACGCTGGTTTGCATATTGT
Source organism: Sedimentisphaerales bacterium (assembly GCA_035529475.1). Taxonomy (GTDB): domain Bacteria; phylum Planctomycetota; class Phycisphaerae; order Sedimentisphaerales; family Anaerobacaceae. The sequence continues at coordinate 10,713 of DATKWR010000770.1, forward strand.
GAGGTGAGCCATGGAGAATGCAAAAATCATGGTGGTGGATGATGATCCGGGTATCCGAGACTCATTGCAGACTATTCTGGAGAGCCGTCATTACACGGTGATTACCGCCGCCGACAGAACGGAGGGTATGGACAAAATCAGGACGGAGAGGCCCGACTTGCTCATATTGGACATCATGATGTCCTCGTGGCTGGACGGCCTGGACATGTCCAAGAAGCTAAAGAAGGACCCGGAGTTTAGCGACATGCCCATCGTGATGCTGACAGGGGTCAAGGAGAGAACCGCCTTTGATTTCAGACCCAAAGACGGCGGTCCTGATTGGTGCTCGGTGGATGCTTACCTTGACAAACCTGTGGGGCTCACCGCCTTACTGGCCGAGGTTGAGAGACTTCTGCCGAAGAAAGCCTGAACGTCCAGCGGGCGTATCGAAATCAGCTTTCGCCCCGGCAGCCGGACCTTCGGACGAACGAGACAGTCTGCGACAATTCCGGAGGCCTTGCCTCTGTTCCGCTGCGTTCCGAGGGGCTACTTCGGACGGGAAATTCATAACCCGCTGAGCCCGGTAAGCACCGCGGCCTGCATCCAGTTAGCGGCCTGTATTCCCAATTTCGCGCGGCAGGAATACCCGCGAGGCGAACATGAACCGCCCAAAAGCGAGATCGTCAAAAGCGCCCTGAAAATCGAAAAAGGCTATCTCCTCATTCCCGATGCGCCCGGCATCGGTGTGGAACTGGCCGAGGACGCCCAGGAAAGGCATCCCTACCGCCCGCGCGGCCTGCAGACCCGCCTGAACGAAGACGGCTCCGTGATGGATCAATAGTGTCGGCTTGGTGAATGGTAATCGTTTGTAGTGACGCCGTAAGGCGTTACCTTCAAATGCCCTTACGGGCACACTACAAACAGCCACAATTCACCAATCACCAATCTAAACTTTCTCGGGCGTCGGGCACACGAACGGTTTGCGGTATTCGCGATTCAGTATCGCGTTGGCCTCAGTGCTGTTGGTGAATACTTCCTTTTCAGGGTCAAACGTCAGCAGCGGGCCCATTGACATCGGGTATTTGTCCAAATCGACGCCGTTATCTTTGAAATGCTGCACCGTCCGATTTAGTGTCTCGATGTTGTCGTCCCGGCTCTTGACCTTTTCCAGCACGGCTTTGGCCTGCGCAACAGAGACCTTGTTCTTCTCGCCCACATAGTAGCTGATATTGGCCAGGTGCGCCAGGGCCGCGGAAAGATGCCCCTGGAACGCATCGGAGTTGAGGTCTTCAGCCCGACGGCTGCGCACGGCCTGGACGAAATTGTCGAAATGGTCGCCGCCGCCCTTGAACTCCTTGATAATGTTGCCTTTGAGATCAAACGCAATGCAATGGGTATAGGATTTCTGCACCATGTAGCCTTCGGTCCCGTGGAAAACGACGCCGATCTTGTTGCCCTTGGTGCTGTCGAACATTTTGTTGATCTGCTCGTCCGCCGAGTTATCGACCGAAAGCCCCCGGGTCTCGAAGACCATGCACTTGTCGCCGTAATCGTAGATGGCTATTTCGGTATTGGCCGTGTCCCCTGCATCGATGTAATTGGGGTCTTTTCGCTCCGCCTGATAGCCTAAGCGGCCCCCGTAGGTGATAACGCTGTTGGGATGGCGGTTGATGCCCAATCCCCATCGGGCGATGTCGGTTTGGTGAGGGCCCTGGTTGCCTGAGTCCCCGTTGCCGTACAGGCGCTGCCAGTGCCAATCGTAATGCAGACGCTCCCGGGTCAGCTTCGGCGCGGTGTACGGCGCCGGGCCGCTCCACAAATTGAAGTCAATCTCCGTCGGGATCGGGTAATCGCCCAGGGCGCCGATGGACTTTCGGCGCTTATAACACAATCCCCTCGCGAAGTTGACCGGGCCGATGCCGCCTTCGGCGAGGAACTTCATGGCGTTCTGGATGGCGGGATTCGAGCGGCATTGCGTGCCGACCTGGCATATCCTCTTATATTTCTTCGCCGCGGCCACGAGGGCGGAGCCTTCCGGGATGTCGTGGCTGATGGGCTTTTCGATATACGCGTCTTTTCCCGCTTGCATGGCCCAGACGCCGCACAGCGCGTGCCAGTGATTCGGGGTCGCCGTCGAGACAATATCGACCGATTTGTCGTCGAACACCTCGCGCATGTCCCGGGCCCACCTGGGCCTGCGGCCCGTACGTTTCTCGATGGAAGTACAGGATTTCTGGCCCACTTTCTCATCGACATCGACGATGTATGCGATTTCGCAATCCTTGCGGTCGGAAAAGGCGCTGATGTGACTGCCGCCTCGACCGTTGCATCCGATCACGGCGCACAGAAGCTTGTCGTTGGCACTGGTGGTCTGCGCCTTGGCTATGCTGCTGATCATCGGGGCGCTGGACACTGCCGCCGTCGCTGCGGCCAATACCGAATCCTGAAGGAATTGTCGGCGACTTCGCGTTGTCATGGTAACCTCCAAAAACAATAAGGATTAGTGAACAATGATTAGTACTCTGAAATCTATCGTCACCGCTGATTACTAATCAAGACTTCAACCTCGATATTAAGCTGCAATTGGCGTTTTTCGTTCAGTATCGCGGGTTTTCTGTCCAAGAACGTCCACCAACGTCAACCGTTGTCCATGGAAAAGTCAAGCCACGGTCAAGCTTTTTCCGTTTGTCCCACTCGTCAGGTCGGGAAGTTTGGCTATGGCTATGGCTTCAGCGCCCCGGAGCATGTGCGTATAAATGCTTATCGTCAGGTTTACGTCGGAATGTCTCATCAAAGTCTGAGCCGTCTTGACATCGACGCCGCTTGCCGCCAGAAGTGTCCCCGTTTCGTGGCGTAGTGAATGAAAGTCGAAAACCTTACCGTCAACACAATACTCAATACCGGCATCCTTCAGGTCGTCTCTGAGCATATCAGCCGGCCTGCTGGGGATTTTGAAGGCTTGCGCCGCCGGTAATTTTTGGCCAAGCATCTTTTCGAGTTCAAATGCGGTGTCCGGTCTCAGGGGCAAGATATCCTGCCGTTTGC
>DATKWR010000771.1:0-6025 GCA_035529475.1 Sedimentisphaerales bacterium
AGCACGTCGACGAAATCCTCGGGCGTGTCGGTGTCCATCGTATAAAATTCGGGCGTCGAGTCGCGGTCGCGATCCAGAGCGGCGGCCACGTATTCGCTGTATTGCATGTCGGGCATCTCATGCAGGTCGCGCAGTCGCTTCTGCCAGACCACGTTTCCGGCGGCGTTCAGTTTCGCAACGATACCGTTGCGGCTGACCAGAACCACCGCGTCGTCGGCCACCGGCAGAATCCGAGACGCCGTGGGCATCCTGTGCTCCCATGCAACCGTGCCGCCGACGAGGTCGATGCAACGGACAACCCCCTCACGCGAAGAGCGATACAGCCGGGTATCGGTTTCATTGAACCGATCGGTTTCCCGCACCCAGAAAAGTTTGTCGCGAATCTCCCACAGGAGCTGCCCCGATGCATCGAGCCGCTGCACCGATGCATGGGTTCTCAGCGCTTTGCCGCCGGTCTTCAACGACGTCGGCTTCGGCGGGATGAAGTTTCCCAGTTTGCACTTGTCCACGCCATCAGCATCCTTTGTGCCCGAGAACTGCAGCGGGGCCGAAAGGTTCCTCGCGTTGATGTACGGATCGGGCGAGCCCTCGGGCCAGCTCAGCGACCAGGTGTCGTTCGACCCGGGGTCGCTGGTATTCCTCAGCAGCAGCTTTCCCGTTCGGGCGTCGAGAATCTGCGGTTCGTTGCGCCAGAGCGGATGGATGCCGAACTGGTCCCTGAAAGATGCGAAATAGCGCGTTTCGTTGTAGGCCAAGCGAGTGCCGTCGGGGCTCGGCACGGCCGATTCGATGATCAGGAAGTCTCCGAACGTCGCGAAGGCGGTCTGCTCCGCCTTCTGCGGATACTCGCAGATGTCGCGCATTCTGTCGTAAAACCACATCTTCCTGCCGTCGTAGTCGATCGCCATCAGGCCCGAGCGCCCGAGGATCAGAATCTGCCGCAGCGCCGGGTTCAGCGTCACACGCACGCGAGTCTGAGTTTCCCGTTCATCCACGTGAAAATCGGGCCATTCGGTTGACGAGAATTTCCCGAGGACGCTGCCATCGTCTCCGTTGAGGATGAAGACGTAGTATCCGTGGCCGGTCGCCGCCAGCACTTTCTTGCCATCGTCGTACCACGATGCAATATACACGTCGTGCTCGGGCAGAAACTGCTTCCACAGCAGGTTGCCGTCCTTCGAGAAACAGAAGAGGTTGTGCCCGTACCCGAACGTCCCCACCAGCAGCCGTCCCGTCGCCGGGTCAACCTGCATCGCCTCCGGACGGTCTTCGTACGTCAGCAGATCGCGATAGCTCGACGGCCGAGCCGCCTTGCCCTGCACCCTCTGCAGTTGAGCGCGCTCGTCAAACACAGGGCGGCTGATCTCCGGATGCACGGGCCGCGCCAGCGCCGCGTACTGCTCCGGTGCCGTCACAAGGTCCACCGCGGCCTTCAGCCCCTCCCGGTCGTTTGCAAGCACCGCCAGCGTATCGTGGTAGTTCGAGAAAGCGCGGCAGACCGCCGTCACGATCGCCCTGCCACGCCCCGGGAAGTTCTCCGTTATCACTTCAGGGAGCAGATCGCGCTCATACAGCCGCGTCACCAGGTGATGGTCGGCTCCAAGCAGTATCAGCGGAGCATCGAGAAACACCCCGGGGGCCACCGTCTCGCCCCGCCAGAGCTGCGTCCCGTTGGCGAGCCCGCCGCCCGGCGTGCTGCCGGGAATGACGCGCTTGTCAAGGCTGACGGCGATTTCGTCGTAGCCGATGTTGCCTGCGGCGTTTGCGGATGTTTGCATTTCAGATGACTTGTGCGGCACTTCGCTGAACGAGCCGTACGCCTACCACAAGACCGGTACCAGGTCTTCAGGGTGTTCCTCCAGTGTTCTCCTTCCTTCGTCTAAGTTGAGAGCCCCTTGGTACGTTTCCAGCGCTCTTTTCACAAACTGCACCTTTATGGCTTCAGGCAGCAGACCCGTCCGCTGTGTCAGTTGTTCGATCCTGTAAAGGGCGCCCATCGCATGCCACTGCCTTGGAGTTGGTTGCTCGGGATACTCGCCCTTTGGAACGAACTGACTGATCAATGCCACAATATCGTCACATTCTTCCTTTGTTAAGAAATCTCTCTTTGAATCCTTGCCTTCGTTCTGTTCAATCATTTGCCCCAGTGTGTAAATAGCTAAGCCCGCAGTTTTTGCGTCGGGGTCGTAGCACGCCCATTTGAGAAAGGCCAGACGATCCCGGTAGTTCGTTTTATTCGTTGATTCTATGAACCATCTACAGATACCTACTGCGGGGACGGCGCCATGAAACCGTGACCTCCTCTGACTGAGGAGGTTCTGAATCTGCGCAGTTCGCCACATATCAATTGCGACTGCAGTGGTACCATTGCATTCCGACAGTGCTTCACGCGCTTCATCAGCAGTGTCCATATTGGTCCATAGCAGCCCCAGGTGGCCTATCACATTTTCGATCCGCAGACGATCTGCACCTGACATGGGATCAATCTCTTTGATCGACCTCTCGGATACATGCGCTGCATCTTCAATGATGCTTGCAGGCGCACGGCTATCGTCAGGGCCCAAGTGTGATAAGGCCTGTCGCGCTGCCTCGTCCGATACAAAGACATATGGCAGTATTGCCGCCCCAAGTCGAAACATTGTGATGTCAGTCCATGAGCGTTGTTTCAACGTCTCCATGCACTCACGAAGCCTTACCAATGGCAGCCAAGGATCCTTACGGGGCCAGAAGGCTTGGGGTGCCAGAATCAACAATAAACACCTCGCGGCGAGCTGAGATCGCGTCGTGGCTGGTTCCTGCCCATAGCAAGGACTGTCGTTGTACAGTTCGGCCTCGAAAAGGTCCGCCAAGTGCAGGGCATTGGCCGCATTTGCCCTGCGGCAGATCTCAATACATACTGCTTCGGCAGGCAGATCAAACTGATCCCATGATCGATTGTTCGTACGGACAGCGAACCATAGCGCCAGGCACACAACAAGAACCTTTGGATCGCCGTGGGCAGCTAGCACGGAATACGCGTTTGCGCACTCTGCTTCGGAGCACGACCATCCATCCCGGCCATCGTCGCCGAACGCCGAGTATTGTGTCATGTAGAACAAATACGAAACGCGCAGCGCGTTCAAGATTGCCTCTACTTCTTCTGGAGAAAGCAGTGTAATATCTATCATTATCGCAGCCACTGCCTTGGTGCCGCGTTCCTTTACGTGAGGAGGAATGTTGTCGTTGTACAACGGTGCGGAAATTGAGTCAGCGAGAGCTACTGTATCGGCGGCAATTGCACAGTGTAGTCCCGGTAGGGAACATAACAGTACTGCCGCTCCAAATAAGCGCGAAGCCAGCATGTCTACACTCCTTTAGTCCTGCAACCCGTCTGGGGCCTTACGGATAGCCAACGCACAAGAAGAGCAGAATCCGTTTCTACCATTCCTTTCACGAAAGTTGAACATCAAACAATATCCCGGATTCTTGCTGAAACAAGAATATTTTCCATTCACGTCCCTGTCCACATGGCCGAATGTTCCCGGCGCGAGTCCGAAATGATGTGCGACCTCGTGGGCCGTGGCGTCCTCCAGGCATGCCTTGTACGCCTTGTCATCATCCGTGTGCGGTAGAGCATATTGGAGAATCGCCCGGCAGAATACCGGCGAAACGTTGCACATTGGATTGTAGTATCCATAAATATTATACTGTGTGTTCCAAGTATGGGCAGCTATCACGTGGATGTAATTGGGGGGCTGGGCTGCAGGCCGAGACCGCCACATCATGCTATACTGCTGGAAGCAGTCGTCCAAGCGTGCCTTATGGGGTACCTTGTTTCCCGGGATAAGTGTCGCGTTGATCTGAACAAAACAGCCCTCATCTCTCCCGCCTGCCTCTTTGCCGAACACCTCCTCGAGCAACGTGAAATCGGCCTCGTACGTATCAGCCTCCAATCGGACAGCGGCCCCTTGGGCTAAACTGTAGCTGTTCGCCAGGTTTTCTGTTAACGTAATCTCATTGCCGTCCACACTGGACACAACGGCCTCCTCACCGTCAGGGTGTGCCGAGTCATAGATGCGGACCACAACGGTATCATTGCGGTCAAATAGGCTGGCGTTGGTTACGTGGACTTTGTTCTGCTGTGCGGCTGCGTCTGCCGTCAAAGCCCTGCCGACGAGTGCAACAGCTGCACCCCGGTTGCCTTGCCCTTTATCGTATCCTGGTACGTATCCGTGTTGTAGAGGCACCGTGAGGGTGACGGTATTTCCTTGAACACCCTGTGAGGCGACAATTCGCTCCTCTCCGGCTTGGTTCGCGCTATCGAGTATCACAGTTACGTCGCCATCACGAAACAAGGAGGGATTGGTAACGACAATAGTCTGAGAAGTTGCTGGCGCTGTCTCAGCTAGATCACAGCCGAGCCTGTACATACGGTCATGCTCAATGTAAACGCGCTTCCACGCCACAATGAGGGGAGAGGTCACCGCAGGGATTACACGGGTTACACCGCGTTGATGTTGGGGCACCCCGATGATCACAAAATAGTTGTCTCCAGATCGCACTTGGCCAGCTGAAGCAATAGATAGCATGGCTGTGGCCACGCCGCCCTCCTTCGTCTTGACGGAACAGTGAGGATATGGAATCCCGGTGTAGGTGCCCCCGGCTTCGTACTGGGGAGCCGGGGCAAGCTGTCCTGCGCATAGGTTTACATGCTGATGCGGTGGCGAGAGGTCGGGGGCATCTATGAGCATGAACACGAGTTCGCCGTTATATCCCTCGATCGACGCGGTTACTTCAATTTGTGCGTCGGCCGTTTGAGCTTCGGAGCAATAGTCGTCTGTCGGTTCGGCCTTTGACAGGAGTACCCTAACGGCGTCGTCATCTGGAGGTATCACGGGGCTCGTGATAAGAGCTGCGAGGCCGTTCTTCTCAAGCAAGTCTCTACCCTTAGTAAGCCAAGCGGATAATTTCTTGCTAGCCAAGTCTCCTATAGTGATCCCTTGTGGCGGATCGGCCAGAACGTAGATGGTTTCAGGATGAACTTTGTCTAAGACAAGAGACATGTGCGAGATGCGTTGCTGCTTTGAGCAATACCACCATCCGCCATAGCTCTGGAGATCAAAGTGCTCTTCAAATATCCTTCCAGCATACTCATCGGGCTCTGCCATACCACGAAAACGGACGACAGACGGATGATAGCTGCCGCGAATGGACCCTGAGATGTTACCAACGAGGGAGCGCCAAGCTAATTGGTCCTCGCCGTCTGCGCCTCCGTTGACCGTCCATGTAGCCGTAAACGCCCCCTCCGTCACCTCATCCTCCGCAAACGCCAGGGAAAACCGCACGACGCGTCCATCATGTTCAGTGTACACAACCTCCGCTTCGATTTCATCATTATTCGCGCCAGCCGTGAATCCCGCGAACTCCTCCGCCGGCTGCCCGTTGATCTGGGTGATCGTCAGCTCAGTATCCACGCCGTCGAATGTCCCGGTATACGTGAAGGAGTTGCGGATTGTGAAGACACGAGTCTCACCGTCGACGCCGTAAATCGCGCTTCCGTCAGAGACGGCAAGTCCGGTTATGTCAAACGATCCGAACGAGTCGCCGCCGCCCCAAGAGGCTTCGTATGTGCCGTCGGACGCGAAGCGGAATAGCGTTTCAGCAAAGTTGGTGATGTACACGCGGCCGAGAGAGTCCACCGCAATATGGTATGGCGCGCCAACAAGGCCAGAGGGCACCCAAGTTACCTCAGAACCGTCCTGCAGGTCATACTTATGGACGCCTGAGGCGTAGGCTGTATACAAGTGCCCGTCCGGGGAGATGGCAGTCGACCACGCTGAGACTGCTTTCCAGACGGACCAGCTTTTGTCGTGGGCGTCGTATTTGACAATCTGGGACTGATTGGATACATAGATGTTGCCGGCGGCATCCACTGCGACGTCGCGTGCGCCTTCGAGAAGCGCGTCGCTGTATTCATTGACTGTCGAAAGTGTCTCGGCATCCAATTGAATGATGCAAGAACATTGGCCGGAAAAGCCTATTGTGT
>DATKWR010000772.1:0-3117 GCA_035529475.1 Sedimentisphaerales bacterium
GCTTATCGATCTGTGCAATCTGACCCCTAAGAGAGAGCTTCAAGGCAAGAGTTTTCTGCCTCTGTTAAAGAATCCGCAGGCCCAATGGGATCGGCCTGCCCTGACCACGCATGGCCGAGACAATCACTCGCTGCGCTCTGAGCAGTTCCGATACATCCGCTACAGCGACGGCACGGAGGAACTATACGACCACGAGAAGGATGAGTTGGAGTGGACGAATCTCGCGAACGACCCGAAATACGCGGGCGTCAAGAAGCAGTTGGCAAAATGGCTGCCCACGACAAACGTTCCTGAAGCGTTGCCGGCCAAGACTAAAGAGCAAAGCGCGCCGAAGAAGACTGCGAGCAAGCGAAAAAAGCAGAGCGAATGAGCTCCGCATATTGGCACATACATGCAACCGCCGCAGACTAAGCACCTTGCGATGGGAAGTGGTGAACGCGCTAAATAATATAAATAATTCTCTTGATTCATCCAAACGGCGCCGGTATAATTCCCATATCATTTCGGAGAAGGTGGATGTAAAAGGATGCGACGGGTGTGGAGGAAGATGATTCGTCTTTGCTCTGCCCACCCGTAGAAGGTCTTTTGACAAGTTGCTTTGAGCGTGCCAGGATACTGCGATGTCCGTTTTTAAGGAGAAAAACGGTAGCTGCGAAGGAGCGAATCTGCTTTGTGGAAGGGTGCGCTTTCAAGTCAGCCCCGGCCGGTTCCATACCGGCCGGGGTTTTTATTTGGATTCCAAGTATATCGGCGCTGAGCGCCTGGGCTCTGCAGGCGTGCGACAGTGCGCGCTTGATTGCCACGGCTTCTGCCGGCGTTTTCGGGAAAGGAGGTGACAGCAAAGAGAACAGTTGAACGTAGCCACTTCAAAATAGAAAGGAGAATACAATGAAAAGGATTTCATTCATAGTGCTCGCGGCGTTGTTCGTTGCGTCCGGCGCCGCCGAGGCTCACGACTACTATTCCTATTCAGGCTATGACTGCAACCACGTTCGGTGGTCCATTTACACTCATAGCCTTGTCCCCGGCGACCTCTACTACAGCCCCTATGCCTACAGTTACGGCCAGTCCGGCCTGGTTCCCTACTGGGTCCGGTACTCTCCATACGCCTTCGGCTTGAACCATCCCTCCGGTTTGGTTAATGACTACGTGAGCTCGCCGATCTCGGCCAACTCCATCTATTACTATCCGGAGGGCCATAGAAGCTCTGGTTGGAGCGCGTATGACTATGGGACGGCGTATCATGGTGACAATACCGGCTCCAAAGCCGGACAAAGGCAGGCGAGCTATGCAGCCCATATACAGGCCCGCAGGGATAGACTCAGAGAGCGGCAACAGGCAAGCCAGGAACGAACGATGGCCGCAGGAAGCGGCGGCGATCAAATTGTTGCCGCGTACCTCAGAAGTAAAAACATCGATTTCACGATGAACAGGCTCTTTCAGATCGGGAGTAAGACGATCAGCGCTGACTTCCAGCTTACCGACAGGAACATCATCGTCAAGTACTGGGACCCGGTCGAGATACTGGCCCTGGATCAGCAGGCGCAATACCGGAAGCTGGCGTATGAGAATTACCTGAAATCGTGGAAGGACTTCTGCGGGCAATATCAACGCGCGGGCGGAACGGTCTATTCCGTCGTCTCGGCGGACTCCGCGGAAATACTCGCCAAGCTGACCGACTGCACTGAGCTGAATGGCGAAGTAACAACCTACGCGCTTGCTCAAGGCAGCGGTTCGATCGTAGAGAAGCAGTGACGCCGACTCGTGTGCTCTGCAAACGGGTAGCGGCTGGATGCTTGCTGGTTTGCGTGACCGGCTCAAGGCATTTTGGACGCGAACAGGTAGTCTCCCGATGCCACGGTAAAGACGGCTTCGTTTCCCTCCATGCGCAGGAAGCGCACGCCTTCAGCGCTGCCGGCGGGCCGTCCGCTTTCCGTGACGCTCTCGGCGCCGCCGGACGGCACGTGGACGGTCGCCGTCGTATTCGCGGGGATGGTCACGTTCAGCGTGAAGACGCCGCCGCTGAGACGCCAGTCGCTGACGATTTTGCCGCTGATGGAGTCGTAGGTTGCCTTTGCGCTGGTAATGCCGCCGGGCCTGGGGCGGATCATAATCTTACGATAGCCCGGGCCGTCGGTATCGATGCCGGCCACGGTATTGAAAAGCCAACGGCCCACCGAGCCGAACGCGTAGTGGTTGAACGAATTCATGCCCGGGGTCTGAAAGCCCTTCTCTTCGGTCCAGCCGTCCCAGCGCTCCCAGATGCTCGTGGCGCCGTTTCTGATGCTGTAGCCCCAACTGGGGAAGGTCTCGTTGAGCAGCAGCCGGTAGGCCACGTCCAGATGCCCGGTTTGGGCAAGGCTCGGCAGCAGGTAGCTGAGCCCGACGAATCCGGTGGACAGATGCCAGTCCTTTGCCCTGACGGCTTCGACGAGGTGCTGAGCCGCACGGGCGCGTCTGGCTTCAGGCAACAGGTCGAAATACAGGGCCAGCAGGTAACAGGTTTGTGTCTCGCCCTTGACGCGGACGTCCTCGGAGACGTATGCCTTGTTGAAAGCCTCTTTGATTTGCTCGAATAGCGCTCGATATTGCTCGGCCTCGTCGTTCCTTCCGAGGACGGCGGCGGTTTCCGCGACCAGGTTGGTGCTGTAGGCGAAATAGGCGGTGGCGATGACGTCCTTGGGGGTGTCGGAGGCGATAGAGACCCAGTCGCCGTAGCCGTAGGCGGGCCTCAGCAGGTCTTTGCTGTTGCTCTGCAGGTACGCAATCCACTTCTTCATGGATTCGTAGTGCTTTTCGAGGACCCGTTTATCGCCATAGACCTGGTAGATTGTCCAGGGGCAAATCACGCCGGCGTCGCCCCAGGCCGGGACCCCGCTGCCCATCGCCACCTTATGCGGCGCGACATCGGGAAACGCACCTTCTATTGTCTGGGCGTCCTCAAGGTCCACCAGCCACTTGGTGAAAAACGCCGCTACGTCCATGTTGTAGGTTGCCGTTCGGATGAAAATCTGGGCATCCCCCGTCCAGCCGAGGCGCTCATCCCGCTGCGGGCAGTCGGTTGGGATCTCAATGAAATTGCCTCGCTGGCTCCACACGATGTTCTTGTAGAGTTGA
>DATKWR010000773.1:0-2341 GCA_035529475.1 Sedimentisphaerales bacterium
CGAATCGGCAAAGTCCAGAACGACCGTCCCTGGGAGACGTGCATGACCATCTGCCGGCAGTGGGCGTGGAAGCCCGACGACGAAATGAAGTCGCTCGAGCAATGTATCCAGACGCTGGTAAGGGTCGTCGGAGGGGACGGCAACTTCCTATTTAACGTCGGGCCTATGCCGGATGGCCGGATCGAGCCGCGACAGGTCGAGCGGCTCAGAGAAATGGGCGCCTGGCTCAACAAATATGGCCAGAGCATCTACGCCACTCGCGGCGGGCCGTTCAGGCCGGGTCCCTGGGGAGCCAGCACATACAAAGGCAACACCATCTATGTCCACGTTTTGAGTTGGTCCGATGAGAGTTTGAAACTGCCTCCTATCCCCAGGAAAATCATAGCAAGCTCCGCCCTGACCGGCGGCGCCGCCACAGTCAGGCAAAGCAACGAGGCCATTGAGATATCGGTTCCTAAGTCGGACCGAAACGGGCTTGACACAATTATCAAGCTTGAGCTGGATGGCGCGGCGAGCGGGATTCCTGTTGTCGGCTTGGCCTCGGCATCTCTGGCCTACGGCCAAAAGGCCCGAGCATCCAACGTGTTTCAGAAGAGTGCCGGATACGGTCCGGACAAGGCTGTGGATGACGACCCGGCCACGCGCTGGGCCACCGATTCGGGCACGAAACATGCCTGGCTGGAAGTGGACCTGGGAAAAGCTGTGACGTTCGATCGAGTGAAGATCAGTGAAGCATACGACCGCGTGCAGGAATTTGAGCTGCAATACAAGGACGGCACGACGTGGAAGACATTTGCCCGGGGTACGAAGATCGGCGCTGACTACACAAAACAGTTCGAGCCTGTGACGGCGCGACAGGTGCGATTGAACATTCTCGATTCGGCTGGGGGGCCGACCATTTGGGAGTTCCAGCTTATCGCACCCGAGAAGTAGAAGACTTCCCGGCTGATTGAGTAGATATTCTGAAGGAGAATCACATGGATCGTCGTGGTTTTTTGAAAGTTGTTGGGTTGGGAGCTGTTTCACTAACTGTGCCGGGTTGCTCGGCAGGTCCCGGGAAACTGACAACAGCTTCTGAATTACCCAAGCGGCCGAACTTCGTCTTCTTTCTCATCGACGACATGGGCTGGGCCGATGTAGGCTGCTACGGCAGCACGTTTCACGAGACCCCTAACATCGACCGGCTGGCCGACCAGGGGATAAAATTCACGGACGCTTACGCGGCTTGCCCGGTCTGCTCGCCCACTCGGGCCAGTATTCTTGCGGGGCAGTACCCGGCCCGGGTCGGCATCACTGATTTTATTCCGGGGCATTGGCGCCCTTACGAGAAACTTGTCGTCCCTGAAAACCGTCTTCAACTACCGCTCGAATCGGTAACCGTCGCTGAAGTTCTCAAAGATTTGGGCTACGCCACAGGCTACATAGGCAAGTGGCATCTCGGCGCAAAAGGCTTTCTGCCGGAAGACCAGGGTTTTGACAAAGTGACTGAAGGCGTCCGAAACCAAAACGACAAGCAGGTCTCCGGCTTCACCGACCAGGCCATCACGTTCATAGAAGAGAACAAGCAGCAGCCGTTCTTCCTGTACTTGTCGCACCACACCGTGCATATTCCATTGGAGGCGCCGCAGGAGCTGGTTGAGAAGTACGAAAAGAAGCCCAAGCCAAAAAGCGGCGTGAACAATCCGATCTATGCCGCTATGGTCGAGCACCTGGATACCCATATCGGCCGCATCCTCGAAAAGCTGGATGAACTGGGTCTCGCAGATAATACGATTGTAATCTTCTTCTCCGACAACGGCGGGCTGTATCGACCTTATGGCGGATACCGCGGGGACACATCGCCTGTTTCCACCAATGCGCCGCTCCGGGGCGAGAAGGGCACCCTATACGAAGGAGGAATCCGAGATCCTCTGATCGTTCGCTGGCCAGGCGTGGTCAAACCGGGGACCAAATGCGGCGTGCCGGTCTCCAGCGTCGATTTCTACCCGACGTTCCTGGATATCGTCGGCGCCAAGGGAGACCCGAACCACGTGCTCGATGGTCGCAGCGTCCTTCCCCTGCTGCGGCGAACCGGCACGCTCGAACGGGACGGGATATACTGGCATTACCCGCACTACCACCACTCCACGCCCGCCGGGGCGATGCGCGATGGGCGGTGGAAGCTGATCGAGTTCTACGATGATGGCCGCCTGGAGTTGTACGACCTGAAGCAGGACATCGGGGAGAAGAATAACCTTGCCGCGAAGATGCCGCAAAAAGCGGCCGAGCTGCAACGCAAGTTCGCGGCCTGGCGCAAATCCGTCGGCGCCAAAATGCCGACGCCGAACCCGGATTACGACCC
>DATKWR010000774.1:0-6368 GCA_035529475.1 Sedimentisphaerales bacterium
ATAGGTAATTATGTACTATAAAGGGGCGTATGTCAAGCTCTAATCCACGGCTTTGCGTAGCGAGGCATCGTCGTCGAGTGCCTGAAGGATCATCATGCACACCGTTATCAGCGGCGTGTAGATACGTTCGCGGAAGGCATAATCGAGGTCGGCATAGATACGTGCGATAGCCTTCTTGGGTATGAATCTCAGGAGCATTCCAGTGGGATCGGCGGCTATGAGAGCGCGAGCGGAGTCCATTTTGACTGAACGGGCCGTGGGCATTGTGATCTCCTTTCTTGAGATGGTGTAAAGAAGATCATATCCACGGCCCACATAAAAATATAGGGAATTACGAATTGCCAACAATGGCGCATAAAAGGGCTAATTTCATGCCATTCGTGCCTGTCCCTAGTTATTTGAACTACCCGCAGAGCAACGGCAAAATCGAGCGTTGGCACGGCTCGCTCAAGCGCGAATGCATCCGCCGTAAGACGCCTCTGAGCCTCGACGATGCACGCCGGATCGTCGACGGATACGTCCAGCACTACAACAACACGCGGCTGCACAGTGCCATCGGCTACATCGCCCCGAAAGACAAACTCGAAGGCCGCGCCCAGTCCATCCTGGCTGCCCGCGACGTCAAGCTCGCCGCCGCCCGCGAAAAGCGGCGCATCAAGCGGCAGCAGGCGGCAAAAAATGTCTTGACAGACGACACGCACCGTGTTATACTGCAAACAGCCGGTGAAACGGAAGCGAGCTCTGCTGGAGAGCAACTCGCCAGGGATACCCGGTCGGGTTGCGACGGACATCCGTCATGGGGAGCTGCTGCAAGCGGCTCCCCCACCCAATTCCGCAGCGAAGATGTCCGGAGCTTCCCCATGCGTCCTCAAACTCCGACTTGCCGCAGGCAAGTCGCTCTTTGACTCGTGAGGCCGAATTGTCCAATTCACGGTGAACAAGTACATACCGAGGAACACTGAAATGAAAACCACACTGCTGGCACTTCTGTCTGCTGTTGCCGTTCTGCTCCCCACAGCCACAGCATCTGACATCACTTCCCGTGTGTCTATCCGCTCGCCAAAAGACGCTCAGGCAGTATTCCCCGGCAGCCTGGATGTGGAAGTCCGCTTCATCTCCGATCCGGACTCGGACGTCCTCATCCGTTCGCTCAAGCTCCACCTCGACGGGCGCGAGGTGTCGACCTATCAGAACGAATCCAATGCAAGAGACGGCAGCCATACGTTTACTCTTCATGAGGCAGGCTTGTCTTTGGGAGAGCACAGTCTGCAAGCATTCGCGGAGCAAGCGGGGCTCCTCTCGGCAGATGTCAATAGGGACGGGAACGTCAATGTTCTGGACTTGATCTTCGTGCGCAACAGATTGCAGACATCTGACCCAGACGCCAGCGCTGCAGCAGACGCCACTGGAGACGGCCGCGTCAATATATTGGACCTGATCAAAGTACGCAATGACCTGGGTAAGCAGCCAACTGCCGTCCCGGAAGTGAGCAGTTCTGTAGTGACTTTCATACACACCTTAATCAAACACCCTACGGCCACGCCGGAAGGCATCTTTACGCGTCAGCCAACGCTGGTGACAGTAACAGCCGAGATCAGCCCGGGGCTTTCAAGGCCGCAAGTCGTTCTCTATAGAATACGTGGTTCCCGCCCGGAGACCCTGGGTTCTCTCCATGATGATGGTATACGGGGCGACGCCGTAGCAGGTGATAATGTGTTCAGCATCGAGAAGACCTTTTCTGAGCCCGAGATCACTCAGATCGAGCTACAGGTATCTGTTGACGATACGCTCCACCAGCTCCACCACTTCTCAGACGTCTTCCGCGTTATCGTTGTGCCGCCAGACCTCGAGCTGGACCTCGGCAAGTCTCTCCGCCTGATGACATGCAATACCCAACTGCTCACCTCGAACCTCGGTATGATGCTGATGCAGGAACTCGGCCTGTCAAGCGAGATCGATATAGAAGACGTATATGGACTCGACAACGAAGAGCGGGCCGAGCTTATCGCTGAGGCAATCCTGAACATGTCGCCCCGACCGGACATCATTGCCTTCCAGGAGGTTTTCGACGAGGACGGCAGGTATGGTCTGGAACAGAAACTTAAGGGCACTTATCCCAACTATGTGTACAAACTCGATGCATGCGACCTGGATCCCGAGGATAGCGGGCTGATGCTGTTCTCTCGTTTCCCCTTCACCGAATTACCCGACGATACATACGAGGCCTGCAGTGTTGAAGCCTACATCAAGCCGTATGGACAGGTGGAAGACTGGGACGATGATGTTGCCTTTATCGAGTTCGACGACCACAGTTCCCCAGATTCCTGGGCAAACAAGGGGGTCGGCCTGGTGCGCATCCAGATATCCCCGCCTCCCTATGGCAGGTATGCTACCGTTGCCTTTGCTCACACCCAGGCAAGCTACGGTGGAGACGACCAGCCTGACTCCCGTGAAAGAATCCGAAACCGCAGGGATCAGCTCGACGACATCCGGGAGATCATCCAAGGCAGCCTCACGGAGGCCCACCTCGAGTATGAACCCGTCTTTGTGATGGGTGACTTGAACATCAACGGCAACCGCCACAGCATGGACGGCTATTGGGGATACGACTCAAAGGACGATTGGGACTATTGGAAGAGCACCGATGACGATTGGTTGCTCCGTACCTATGAATGGGACTACCACTTCAACCGTCACGTACACACGAGCTTCTTCTCGACATATCTGACTGACAGCTGGATGTACGATACTGCCGACACTGACCCCGGCCAGACAACAGGCGGCGACTATCCTCTCTACCTGGACTATATTCCTGACCAGGGCGAACGCCTGGACTACATACTGCACAGTAACAATAGCGTCATTGCATCCGCTCCGGATATACAGCCCGGGGGCGGCTTTGCCGGCACGCGAATGTACACCATACAACACATCCGCAGGGTATGGGAGCCAGCACTGGGAACCACCCATGCCTTCTCAGATCACCTCGGTCTGATGGCGGACGTCAACCTGTACTCGCCCTACTGCAATCCCCTCACCGCCTGTGTGGCAATCCCCAATCCGGATGCGCAGGTCCAGGGTACAATCATGCATAAAGGCAGCATGCAGTGGTACCTTGTCGGTCACGAAGGAGGATCCTACTCAATCCTGACGACCGGGGACGTGACATTTGACGTATACGAGGCCTGGGACCTGAGCCGCCCGATTCAGGTTACGGGTGAGATGACCGACTGGGGGATGCAGTACTCCATCCCCAAAGCCCCATTCTACGTCCGTGTCTTTGCCAAGGATCCCTACTGGACCGGTAACTACACCGTCCACTTCCACCATCACAGGGGTGCCTCAAAGGATGACGCTATTCTCCTTGATCCTCTCGCCACCTACCAGCAGACAAGCTCGTACGGATACGGATACTTCTATCAAATGCCGACAATGTATCAGATAAACCCGGAAGACATAGTATGGTTCAAGATTCGTCCCGAAAAGGGCGACACGGGCAGCCTGTCTGCGATGAAGGGTATCCTTGATTTCTTCGACCTGTCTCCGGATTTCTACGACGACAACTTCACTCTTGACCTGGTGACTGATGACGAGACTGTAGTAGCGGCATCGAAACAGATCACTCCATTCCCTTATTCGGAAGTGCCGTATCAAGTACCTCAATACGACATGTGGAGAGAACAACTGCAGGCGGAATACCTCTCAAAAGAAAAGTATTACCTGCGGGTGCATTCAGTGTACCCCAGCATGAAGGGGTATACGTTTGTAATACACTGGCAGACAAATGTAACTCATTTCGTGCCCAAGTGGCTTAAGTGTTACGAACAAGACGACAACTTCGGTGATGATGACATCTTCTGCTGGATCAAAGTGGACGGCAGCCTTGTGCAAGACGAAAAGTACCTTGGTGAGTTCGACGACGGGGGTGAGGATCCTGGCGAATATGGAACCAAGATGCCGGCCGGTGGGATTCTGGGATACAAGTACGTGGACCGCATCGACATGACGCTCCGCGAGGCAGAAGGGTATCCGTCTGCCACGGACTGGACAACTCTGGGGACGGAAACGATCGGTGCCCTACCGATGAATGAGAAAGAGAGAGGCGTAACAAAACTCTGGCAGAAGGGCGACCCCGACGACGATCCGGACTGGGACTACCGTCTGACCGGGAAACTGTACCACCAACTGAAGAAGTAGGGGTAGCCGGAGTACCCGGACGGAGTCTGGCCTGCCCCCACTCTTTGTTACATCTGAATGTTAGTGTTTCCGGCGATTAAGCCTCGCGCTTCCGCTTGCAGGCGTGCCGTGCGCCCGCACGGGGACTCTGGCTTTTCCGGCGGTTTTCAATGGCGGGGCGTTGAGGCGGCATCGCGGACAAAACGTCTTCCGCGATTCGCGGCCGACAGCCTGCCTCAACAGCGAAGCCCCCTGGCAAGCAGGCGAGCGTGGGCTCGATAGCACGTTGCGTTGCCAAGGACGGCGTGGTCCGGCTGTTCATCCTGCGTATTCTGTGGCATTCTCTTCCTTCGCGTGCTGGCGGGCGTGATCAAGGAGGCGTATGAGGCAGCGAGGGTGGGGTGACGGCTGTCTTTTCCGGCACGGGGGTAGGTTTCGGTTGCAGCGCTCCGCGACGTGCATGCAGCACTGCGACCGCGTCGCGGGCCATCATGTGAAGAGGACCGACCTGCGGGTTCTCCCTCCGTCGGGCGCTGCCTGCCTCTTCCGCTCTTGCCCCGCACCCGCCATCAGTTTTCCGCCCCGGATTTTTTCGGAACGTTTGCTTGACATCGGCACGCAAATAGGCTATACTGCTCTGAACGGGACCGTTTAACCTGAAATGATTTATCTCAACCTGGCGGAGAATCCGCGCCATTGTCGCTGTTTGAGGAGGATACGATGAGAAATTCCTTGCTGCTGGCTGCATTCTGCTGTACGATCGCCATTGCTTCCTGGTGCCATGCCGAAAACGTCGACAATCCCGACCCCGTCGTCTCGAACGTCACCGCGTCGATGCGAACAGACGGCTCCCGACTGGTCGACATCCATTACAACCTCTCCGATGCCGATGGCGACACGCGCGCGGTGTGGGTGGAGATTTCTGCCGACAGCGGCCTCACGTGGAACCTTCGGGCCGAGGCGGTGTCGGGCGATGTTGGCAGCGAGGTGCAGGCTGGCACGCAGCGGCATATCGTGTGGGATGCCGCTGCCGACCTCCCCGACGCGGAAGGCTGTGGATTCAAGGCACGTGTGCATGCCGCCGACAGCCTCTTCCTGGCCCCGATGGCACTGGTGCCCGCCGGCACGTTCACCTGCAGCACCAACGTCGAGGTGTATCTCGATGCGTACTACATCGACATCTTCGAAGTGACAAACGAACTCTACTGCCGCTTCCTCAACGCCGGCGGCAACGACGACCACTGGCACAGCAGCACCGAGAGCCCGCCCTACGAGCAGCAGATCATCAAGCACGGCACGGGGAACTATTCCGTAGCGGACGGCAAAGAGCAGCGGCCGGTGCGGCACGTGAACTGGCACGATGCCGTCGCATTCTGTGATTGGCGCAGCGCCGCCGAAGGACTGCCGGCGGGCACGTATCGTCTGCCAACAGAAGCCCAGTGGGAAAAAGCGGCGGGCTGGGACCCTGTAGCCGGCAAGCTCTGGACCTATGCCATCCAGAGCGATACCATCCGTTGCGGCACGGTGAACTACTACTTGTGCGTAGGCCGCACGACCGACGTCGGCAGCTATCCGTACACCAGCTTTTACGGCTGCTACGACATGAGCGGCAACGTGTGGGAATGGTGCGCCGACTGGTATCAGTCAACGTATCCTTCGGGCACATCGGATCCCACGGGGCCAACCAGTGGATCAGGGAAGGTTCTTCGGGGCGGCGGTTGGTACAGCCTTGGGAGCCTTTGCCGCGTGAGCTACCGCTACGGCAGCCACCCGACGAACTGGAGCCGCAGCCGCGACGGCTTCCGTTGTGCCAGGACTCTTGAATAACCATTTGCAGTTTTACTCTTTTACCATTTGCCGCGAGCGAAGCGAGCGGCGCGATAAAAATGGGTTTCAGGACATGAAAGCCAGCGAAGAACTCAGCGTAATCACGAAGGCATACGACCTGATACTGTGGTTCGTGCCGATCATCGGGCGGTTTCCAACGGTGGGTTCAAAAGACGTGTATGATTTCGTCGCGCCGCTTCAGCGGCCCGGTCCTGTAAGGACGACCCAATCTTAGCCCACCGTTTCAACGGTGGGTTTTCGACGGTGGATCCTCAACGGAATGGGCAGGTGAAAGAATAAAGGCTCCAAGGTTATTCCAATGGCAGAACGGTTATGGAGCTTTTGGCACATCGTTTTCCCAAGAT
>DATKWR010000775.1:0-2176 GCA_035529475.1 Sedimentisphaerales bacterium
GTGCCCGAATCGGTGGCCCAGCGCGTGGCCGGGTCGTCATCCACAGCCTTGTCCGGACCGTATCCGGCACTCTTCTGAAACACGTTGGATGCTCGGGCCTTTTGGCCGTATGCCAGAGATGCCGAGGCCAAGCCGACAGGAGGAATCCCGCTCGCCGCGCCATCCAGCTCAAGCTTGATAATTGTGTCAAGCCCGTTTCGGTCCGACTTAGGAACCGAAATCTCAATGCCTTCGCCGCTTTGCCTGACCGTGGCGGTGCCGCCGGTCAGGGCGGAGCTTGCTATGATTTTCCTGGGGATAGGAGGCAGCTTCAGACCATCATCGGGCCAGCTCAAAACATGAACATAGATGGTATTGCCCTTTGATGTGCTGGCTCCCCAAGTACTCGGCCTGAAAGGCCCGCCGCGGGTGGCGTAGATGCTTTGGCCATATTGCTTGAGCCAGGCGCCCATTTCTCGAAGCCGATCGACCTGTCTCGGCTCGATCCGCCCGTCCGGCATCGGCCCAACGTTGAACAGGAAGTTGCCGTCCCCTCCGACGACCCTTATCAGCGTCTGGATACATTGCTCGAGCGACTTCATTTCGTCGTCGGGCTTCCACGCCCACTGCCGGCAGATGGTCATGCACGTCTCCCAGGGGCGGTCGTTCTGAAACTTGCCGATTCGCTGCTCCGGCGTATCATGATCGGCCGGCAGTCCGGCGCGGTTGTTGATGATCACGTGAGGCTGAAGCTGCCGAATCATCTTCAAAAGATTCTCCGAGTCCCAGTCCTGGGCGGTGCCGCCAAGGCCGTCGAACCAGATGATGTCGATTTTGCCGTAGTTAGAGCATATCTCACGAAGCTGGCCGTGCAGGAACCTGATGTAGCGTGCGTGGTTCTCCGTGCGGTAATCCGGATGGTACCAGTCCGGCGGGGAGTAGTAGTAGCCAAGCTTCAGACCGGCTTTGTGGCAGGCGTCGGCCAGCTCCTTAACGACGTCACGCTTAAACGGCGAGTTCGTAATCTTGTAGTCCGTCAGTTTGCTGTCAAACATCGAAAAGCCGTCGTGATGCTTGCTGGTGAACACGAGGTACTTCATGTCGGCGTCTTTGGCGATTTGCACCCATTCGTCGGCGTCAAACTCGACCGGGTTGAACTGCTTGTAGAGATTGTCATAAACCTCAACGGGGATGGTCCCCGTGCCGGTTCGTCCGCGTCGTTCGCCGCCCCGCGACCAGCCGATCTCGGTGCCCTTGAGACTGACGGGCCCCCAATGGATGAACAAGCCGAATCTCATTTCGCGCCAAGCCTGAACGTCCTGCTCGCTCGCGTTGAGATAATTTGCCGATCCTGCCGTGCCGCTGCCTGCGAAAGACGCGGCAAACAAACTGAGGGCCGCGCCCACGGCGATTACTGCAAAATATCTGGAATGCTTTTGTTTCGACATTTTCCTGGTCCTTTCCACTTACTCTCCCTCAGCATCAGACTTACTATCGCCTGCGTCTGCCCCTGGTGAGGTCATCCGCCCGGCGGTTTATCTCATCCGACAGGTTCAAGTCGCGAATTTTTTGCGCCAGGTCCTGGGCAGCCTGCCTGTCCGTCCGGGCCATATTGCCCGCCAGCTCCACGGCAGCCAGACCGGCTTCGATTTTCAGAGCGTCGTTCTTGACAAGCTCCAGCAGCCGCTCGGCGACCTTCTTATCAGGGACCGAGCCCATAGCCGAAATAGCCTGTTTTTTCTCCTCATCCCGGCGTGCATAATCGAAGGCGGAGAAGCAAAGATCGGCCCGGTCACTGAGCGGGGCGTTCGTGCCGGCCTTGATCAGGCGCACCGCGCCTCTGATGGCCAGAACATGATGCGTTAACGAGGTTTGCGGCCCGGAGGCGATGCCGAGCAGGACCTGGGCAGCCTCGTAGTCGGGCCAGTCGCCGAGCGTGCGTATGCCGGCCTCGCGTAAAGCTTCATCGGATGATCGAGCCGCTTCCGTGACCGCCCTGAGAGCCGCCGGCCCGCCCAAAGCGTTGAGAGTCGTCAGGAGGGACAGTCTGGCTTGTGGACTGGACGCTTCCATCTGCTTGATAACGACCTTGGCCGCAGCATCTTTGTCACTGCACTTGGCCAAAACAGACTTGAGGGTCGCCACGGCATTCTGACGCGCCTGGTCGCTCTTCGTCCCGGCCAACAGCCCAGCCAGA
>DATKWR010000776.1:0-10063 GCA_035529475.1 Sedimentisphaerales bacterium
GGTCACCACCGACTCGGGCCTCTACGGGCTCGGCGAAGCCTACAACCGTGACGGCGTCGTCAGTCACATCCACAGCATCAAAAAGCAGATCATCGGCCAGGATCCGCTGCAGGTGGATTACCTTTGGCACAAGATGATGGATGCAGGCGTCGGACAAGGCTCGCGGTCGGGTTCGCTGACGGGGGCGATCTCCGGAATTGAAACCGCACTCTGGGACCTGGCCGGCAAGATTCTCAACGTGCCGGTTTACGTGCTGCTGGGCGGCAAGTTTCGCGACAGACTGCTGGTCTATCACGATACAGGCTCGCCCAATACCACCGACCCGAGGCCCTGGGTGGAAGAAGCTCAGCGCTCGAAGGCATACGGATTCAAGGCGATGAAATTCGACTTGAATCGCTTCGGCGGCGAGAAATGGAATCGCTCCGTTTCTTCCAACGATATGAGGGCGTGGATAAAGATACTGGAGGCGATTCGCGAAGAGCTGGGGCCGGACTTTCCGTTGGGCGTTGATTTCCACTGGGCGCTCAACACGCGGGACGCGATGCGGTTTGCCCAAATGGTCGAACACCTGAATCTGTGGTTCCTGGAGGACCCGATGCCTCCCGAGAATGCGGATGCTTTCGTGCGTCTGACGGCCGTCAGCACGGTCCCCATTGCCACGGGGGAAAACTTGTTTACGCGGCAGACGTTTCGGCCCTACATCGAGAAGCAGGCGTGTGACATCGTTCAGCCGGACGCGCAAAAATGCGGCGGACTCCTCGAAGCCAAGAGAATCGCGGATTGGGCCGACCTGTACTATATCAACATGCTCTGCCACAACATGTGCACGCCGGTGGGTACCATCGCCTCCGGTCACGCCTGCACGGCCATTCGCTCTTTCCTTGGACTTGAATCGGACAGCGTGGAATTGCCGTATTGGCAGGATATCATTCAGCGCGACGGCCCTGTCTACAAGGACGGGTATCTGGAGATTCCGAACAAGCCCGGCCTGGGCATAGAATTGAATGAGGCGGTCTGCCGCAAACACCTGGCGGAAGGTTCCGGGTTCTTCGAGTGACCGGCCCCGGTGGAAGAGGGGGCGTCCGGCCGCAGGGCGATTTACCCCATGAGATGGCGCCTTGCGGCTATCTCACGGGGTGAATTCGGCATCGAGTATCGCTTTGATTTCGTCCAGCGACACCAAGCCGGTTGTGGCCAGCTTCATTTTGCCCTGGCGGTCTATGAAGAAGCCGCTGGGTATGGCGCTGATGGTATTGTAGGGGCCCGGCAGGGCGCCGCGGTCGATCAGGATCGTATAATTCATTTTCGCCTGTTCCACGAACCTCTTGACCAGGGCCGGCGATTCATTCGATATGGCCAGCATCGCCAGGTTGTCTTCGCTGACCGTTTTTCGCAATTCAATCAGGGCCGGGATTTCCATTCGACACGGGCCGCACCATGTCGCCCAGAAGATAATCAGCACGTTCTTGCCCTTGTAATCGCTGAGCTTGTGCTCTTTGCCTGCCAGGTCCGTCAGCATGAAATCCGGGACGGGCTTGCCATACCAACTCTGGTAGCCCGGTCGCCAGGTTCTGGCGGCTTTGATAATATCGCTCAGGTTCGCCTTTTTCACTGTTTCGACTTCGGTCGGCAGTGGGCGGGTATCCGTCTGCGTTGGCCGGCCGGCCCATATCCGTGCGACCTCCTGGCCGGCGGCGAAAACCTGCTCCTGGTCCGCGTGCAATGCAAAGTCAATGGTGAACGAGCGGCTCTGGTCGGGGCCGAGTTTGGGAACGCGCCCGAACTTGCGTTCTATCGCTCTGTCGCGGGGGAACCCCGTACCCGGCTCCAGACCCGTCACGTATCCGTCTTCAGTCGCCGCCGGATTCTTCCAAAGCGTAAAGAACGGAAGTTCCTTGACGGAAAAGGCCATCGATACGGCTTTGGTCCCCGCGGCGTTGCGAAGCATGACTTGCGTTCGGTCGTTCTCGTCGGCCCACAGGCGCAGACAATAGACCTGCTCGGCAAATCCCGCCCGGGCGGCGCGATAGACGTCGTAGCTTGAGACGTCTTTGGCCGCGTGCTCGTTCATCGGCGCAACCTGACGCACGGGCGCGAAGAACTTCGCACCTTCTTCCATCAGAGGCGGCCCATAATTCGAATGGTAGAGGATGCCGAACTCCTGCTCGACGGCGCTGCGGTTGGTCACTGTGTCCGAGATTTGGAACGTGGCGGCGCCCGGCGACGTCGAGATTTGTGTCCACATCTCGAGCTTGGGTCCGTGCAGAGCGGCCTCCTCGATTCTGCCGCTGACGGTAATGCGGTAGGGCGCCTCGCGTTCGACGGTGATTTCCACAACCGACGCCGGCGTATTGCCGATCTTGCCGTGCAGGGTCAGGTCCATCGCGGCCTTGGCGCCCGTATTGTCGACGGACTCATCGGTTCCCGGCGCGCCGAAGAACTCGAGGCCGCACCGAACCATCCATTCATTGAAGCCCTCGAGCCAGCCCAGCCCCCGGCGCGTTTGCAGATTGACGTATTTCGGGTGGACCAGGCCCTTGACGGGCGAATCCCTGCCGAGGCGCATGTCTTCCATAAGCACTTCGTATATAGACATCCCCCGCGTGGGAACGACCGTGAAGCGAAGTTTACCGTTGTTGACCTCAATAACCTCAACGCCTTCTTGTTTGCCCCCGTGGAGAACGTATTTGCGAACCGACCACGAGACCGGGCAATCCGGCGTTACCTGGCTGCCGGCAATCTCGGCCGTTTCCTTGTAGATGTTCTTTTCGACGTCGGTGATGACGATGCGATACGGCTCGGCAGCCTGGACCAGGCAAGCCCCCAGAAGGGCTATTATGATACATGTCCGTCTTGGCATGGCTTTACCGCCTTTCTGCACCCTCATCTGACATTATTGGCAAAACTATTGCACCATCATAACGAATTTGGTTAAATAACGCAAACTTTGCTGTTCTAACGTTTCTAAGGAGTTAAGAAAATGAATCGCAAGCAAATGACTTTGAGCGGACCCAATGTGTTGATGTTGTCTTTGGTCGTGCTGCTGGCGGGGGCAGGCGTGACCCTCGCCGACGTGAGGCTGCCGGCCATCATCGGCGACAACATGGTCTTGCAGCGGGGCGGGCCGGTTTCCGTCTGGGGATGGGCGGACCCGGGCGAGGAAATAATGGTCAGTGTAAGCTGGCACGGCATGAGCTGGGCGGTGACGACGGGCCAAAACGGCAAATGGGCCTTCAAGATGAATCCCCCCAAGGCAGGCGGCCCCTACGGCATAACGCTTCGCGGGAAAAACGAGATAGAAATCAAGAACGTCATGGTCGGCGAGGTCTGGGTCTGCTCGGGGCAGTCGAACATGCAGTTCGCCGTCAGACAGGCGGTCAACGGCGAGCAAGAGGTCGCCGACGCTGATTATCCAAACATCCGGCTGTTCACGGTCGAGCGAACGGTGGCCGATCAGCCGCAGTCCGACTGCAAGGGCAATTGGACGTCATGCAGCCCGGAGGCGGTGCCGGGTTTTTCCGCCGTGGGTTATTTCTTTGGCAGAGAATTGCACAAAAAGCTCGGTGTGCCGGTCGGCTTAATTCATACTTCCTGGGGCGGGACCCCCGCCGAGGCCTGGACCCGGCGAGGAATGCTCAAGGCCGAGCCCGATTTCAGCCCCATCCTGGAGCGATATGACGATGCGCTTTCGAAGTATCCGCAGGCAAAGCAGGAATATGAGCGCAAGCTCGAGGACTGGAAGCAAGCGGTGGAAAAGGCCAAGACTGAAGGCACACGCGCACCGGGCAGACCGCGCGAACCGCTTGGGGCAGCGGATCCTCACTCGCCGTCGGGCTTGTACAATGCGATGATCGCCCCGCTGATTCCTTTCAGCATCCAGGGCGCGATCTGGTACCAGGGAGAATCGAACGCCAGCCGAGCGTATCAATATCGCAAGCTGTTCCCGGCCATGATCAAGAACTGGCGCGACGACTGGGGACAGGGCGATTTCCCGTTTCTCTTCGTTCAGTTGGCCAATTTCAAAGAGCAAAAACCCGACCCCGGCGAGAGCGACTGGGCGGAGCTGCGCGAGGCCCAATCGATGACGCTGGCTCTGCCGAATGCCGGAATGGCGGTCATCATAGACATCGGGGAGGCCAAGAACATACATCCCAAGAACAAACAGGACGTCGGCAAGCGTCTGGCGCTATGGGCTTTGGCCAATAGCTATGGGCAAAAGATCGAGTATTGCGGGCCTGTTTACAAGTCGAGCAAGACCGAAGGCAATCGAATCATCCTGACTTTCGACCACGTCGGCGACGGCCTTGTTGCGGCCCCCGAGCAGCCATTGAAGGGTTTTGCGATCGCCGGGGCGGACCGGGAATTCGTCTGGGCCGACGCCCGGATAGACGGTAACACGGTCGTTGTCAGCAGCGACAAGGTCTCCGGTCCCGTCGCGGTGCGCTACGCCTGGGCGGACAATCCTGTATGCAACCTCTACAATAAGGAAGGGCTGCCGGCCTCGCCGTTCCGCACGGATGATTGGCCCGGCGTCACGGCAGACAACAAATAGGGCCGAACGGAATTTCTCTGCCCGCTCTCGTAAGGCAGTGATTTACGGCTTTGAATCCGGCGGCAAGGAATTTCTTTTTGTCGATAGCCGGTGAAAAAAGCATTTGACAAGGACCGGTTGCGGGATTAGCATTTCGCGTTTTTGGACAGGACCGAAAAAACGTGCCCATCTGAGCACGCGCACGTGTTCCTGTTCGGTCTCTTCTCTTGCTTTTTTTGTGAAATACTGCGATGACTGAACTGTTAAAGTGCGTGCTGGCGGAAACCGGCGGCGGACTTATTCTTCCTATCGGCGTTGCCGTCTTCGGCGGGACCGTCGGGGCGAAGATCATCCAACGGTTCCATATTCCGCAAATCATTGGCTACATCGTCATAGGCGTTCTCCTCGGACCCTTGCTCGGCTTTATCTCTCAAGGGGCCATTGGCGAGCTGGAACCGTTCAATGTCTTTGCACTGGGAATTATCGGCTTTCTGGTCGGCGGCGAGCTGCGACGTGAGATTTTCGTCAAATTCGGCCGGCAGGTGGCGATTGTCCTGCTCTTTGAGGGGCTTGGGGCGTTTCTGGCCGTCGGGATACTGACCTTCACAGTAA
This sequence comes from Sedimentisphaerales bacterium, assembly GCA_035529475.1. GTDB lineage: Bacteria > Planctomycetota > Phycisphaerae > Sedimentisphaerales > Anaerobacaceae. The sequence continues at coordinate 5,144 of DATKWR010000776.1, forward strand.
TGATATTCTTCTCCGGCTGGCAGATGGCCCTGGCCATTTCGGTGGTCTTTGCCGCCATTTGTGCGGCGACCGACCCGGCCTCCACGGTCAGTGTGCTCTGGGAGTACAAGGCGCGAGGACCGCTCACCGCCATGCTGACGGCGATTGTCGCCCTTGACGATGCACTGGCTTTGGTGCTGTATGCGATCGGCGTCAGTGTCGCCGGCGTGATCACGGGACACCAGGAACAGGGATTGGCCTCTGCACTGGGCAGCTCGTTCTATCACATCGTCGGAGCGCTGGCGCTGGGTGCGGTTGCGGCATTTGTCCTGATCTGGATTTTGAAAAGGACCGACGATCCTGAAAAAGTGCTGGCCTTCACGGTGGGTGCGGTTCTGGTGATAATCGGCCTTGCGGCCAATTTCCACCTCGACGTCATTATCGCCACCATGGCGTTGGGCGTCGTGCTGGTCAACGTTGAGCCCAGGAGAATGGCGTCGTGTTTTAGTCTCATGCGCCGGTTCTCGGCGCCGGTCTATGTCTTGTTCTTCGTTCTTGTCGGCGCGCGGCTGAAGTTATCGGGCGGCAACAGCATGATCTGGCTGCTCGTCATGGCTTACGTCGTGGGCAGCGTTGCCGGAAAAACGGGCGGATCCTATCTGGGCGCCGCCTATTCGAAAACGGTCAAATCCATCAGGAATTACCTCGGGTTCTGTCTGTACCCCCAGGGGGGGATCGCGGTGGGCCTGCTGATCATGGCCAGCCGGAAATTCGACAGCGAGACAAGCTCGATCATGCTGCTGGTGGTGATCATCGGGGCGTTCATACTCCAAATCATTGGTCCCCTGGGCGTGAAGTTCGGTGCGAGAAAGGCCGGGGAGATCGGCCTGAACATCACCGAGGACGATCTGGTGAAAACCTATACCGTCGCCGATGTGATGGATACAGAAGTGCCGGTTGTGGGGGCCGACATGTCCCTGAGCGAGGTGATCAAGGTGGTCGGCGGCACGGACAGCTCCTGTTATCCCGTCGTGGATAAAGACCGCACGCTGGTGGGCGCGATCACGCTGGATGGCATCCGCAACACGTTCTCCACCCAGGAGCTGAATGATTGGCTGGTGGCGCTGGATATCGCCGAACCCGTTGCTGCAAAGGTCACCCCGGATGTCGCCTTGTCGGAAGCCCTTGAGAAAATCAGGCGTCTGGACATCGAGTACCTGCCGGTTGTGGCGGCAGGCGATGGGGACAAACACGTCGGGATATTGTCCCTGCGGTCCGTTCGTCGCCGGCTGGGCGCCGAAGTTCTGGCCAAACAGAAGGAAGCCGACAATAAGTACGCCCGGGCCGTGACGTGACGCCGCGGCGATTCACATCTCGCTTCTCAGGCTTCTGCAAAATTGGAAAGGAGATAAAACAGGGAAATGTCAAGTGATGTTCAGCTTTCCCGCGTGTTGGCGCCGGAGCGCGTCCTGGTCCTGCACACAACAACCAAAGCCGAGGCCCTTCGGGCACTGGCCGATTGTCTTGCGACGGCCCCCGAGGTAGGAGACCGAGAGGCTCTTTGCGAGGGCATTTTCTACCGGGAGCAGCTAATGAGCACGGGCATCGGGATGGGGATAGCCGTTCCTCATGTACGCCTGGCGTCCGTGAGCGGTCCCGTGATGGCCGCCGGTATCTGCCGCACACCGATTGCCGATTATGAATCTCTGGACGGGGTTCCCGTCCGTTTGATTTTTATGATTGCCGCCGGGAAATTCCAACACGTCGAGCATCTGAGACTTCTATCCTCGCTGAGCCTGAGGTTCAAGAGCGAGAAACTGCGTGACGCACTGATTGCCGCACCGGATACGCTGACGTTCTACCACACTCTGATCCGGCAGGAGGACTGAGGCCGTGGAGACTATCAGCTTTGGTATTACCGCGATGACACGCCCCCTCGAAACGGCGGCAACGGCTGATGTATCCGTGCATTTGAATCTTCTGTTGTTGCTGGGGATAGCGATTTTCTCCGGCACTGTGGGGGCACGCCTCTTCCAGAAGCTGCACATTCCGCAGGTGGTCGGGTATATCGTGATTGGCTTGATCCTCGGAGGCTCGGTCCTGAAGCTGATAGACATCGACCTTGTGATGAGTCTGTCCCCGCTCAACATGTTCGCGCTGGGCATCATCGGCTTCACGATAGGCGGAGAGCTCAAGTTCGATCTTTTCAAGCGCTATGGAAAGCAGTTTGTCATCATCCTGATCGCCGAGGGGGTCTCAACATTTCTGGTGGTCGGGGCGTTGACCGGTTTGGGAGCGTACCTCTTCACGCACGACCTGAATCAGTCCCTGGCCCTGGGTGTCATGTTAGGTGCGATCTCTTCGGCCACGGCACCGGCGGCGACCGTGGATGTGCTTTGGGAATATAAGACCAGGGGCATCCTGACCCGGACGATTCTGGCCATCGTTGCACTAGACGACGGTCTGGCGCTGCTGCTCTATGGCTTTGCCGCCAGTCTGGCCGCGGTCTTCCTGGGCAGCGGGCACAGCAATTGGGCGGTGAATCTCCTGATGCCCTTCTGGGAGATTCTTGGCGCCGTCGTCCTGGGCGTTGGGATCGGAGCGATTCTCGCTTTCATCGCCAGGCGCGTACAGGAATCGCAGAAGGTGCTGGCGTTTGCACTGGCATCGATCCTGCTCGGGGTGGGTCTGTCAGCAGTCCTGCACGTGGAAGCTATTCTGACCGCCATGACCATAGGCACGGCCATAGTGAATCTTCTGCCTCGGCGAAGCAAGGAGATCTTCGAGATCGTGGCAAAGTTTGCGCCTCCAATCTATGTATTGTTCTTCGTGCTTGTCGGCGCGCGGCTCCAGATCACCAGCGTTCCGACCTGGATCATCGTTCTGGCGGTGATTTACGTCTTTGGCAGGAGCCTGGGAAAGATGAGCGGCAGTTGGTTCGGGGCGTATATTTCCAAATCGCCGGAGACGGTCAGGAAATATCTGGGGATATGCCTTTTCAGCCAGGCGGGCGTGGCCGTGGGCCTGTCCATTTTGGCCAGCGAGCGGTTCGGCGGCAGCATAGGCCAGACCATTATCCTGATCATCACCTCGACGACTTTCCTCGTGCAGATCATCGGTCCTCCGCTTGTGAAACTCGGCGTCAAGAAGGCCCGCGAAGTCGGCATGAATATTACTGAAGAGGATCTGGTGAAAAGCTACAGGGTCTCCGACGTGATGGACGCCGAGCCCGCCGTCATCCGGGAAAACACGCCGATCCACGAAATCATCAGCGTATTCGGGCGGACCAGCGGCTTCTACTATCCCGTGTTAGACAGGAACGACAACGTCACGGGAGCCATCACGGTGGACAGCATAAGAAACACGTTTGCGAATCAGGAACTGAACGACTGGCTGGTGGCGCTGGACATCGCCGAGCCGGTTGTCGCCAAAGTCACGCCGCAGACGCCGCTGTCGGAAGCACTCGAGACGGCCGGACGCCTTGACACGGAACACCTCGCGGTGGTATCATCCAACGATGAGGACAAGTTCGTGGGCGTTTTGAATTGCCGTGCAGTCCGGCGGCAGTTGAGCGCCGAAGTGTTGTCACGGCAGCAATTAGCGGACAATATACACAGCGCCCAGCTTGCCTGAAACGCATGATGAAGCGGCTCTGTTTTCCAAAAACCAAGAGGCTTGTCAGCAACAGTCAGTTCAAGGCGGTCATGGATCGCGGCCGGCGGTCGAGTAATGGGCTGCTTGTACTTTACGTGGCCCCGAACGACTGCGGCCATGCGCGGCTGGGCGTTTCCGTCGGGAAGTCTCACGGCGGCGCGGTCGTACGGAACCGATTGAAACGCCTGCTGCGCGAGGCGTTCCGCCAGAGCCAGGAGCAGATCCCCGCCGGCTTCGACTATGTGCTGATGATTTCAAAGCGGAGGGCGAAAGATTCAGGGGCCGCCGGACAACCGACATTCGAACGGGTCAAGGCCTCGTTCCTGGCCCTGGTTCAGGAGTTAAAGTGAACTAAAGCGACAGCGAAGCTGTCATTCTGAGCGAAGCGAAGAATCTCTTATTCTTCGTTGGCCAGATCCTTCGGCTGCGCCTCAGGATGACACATACGTGTTACTTTAGGCACTCCAAACTTTAAGCCACTTAATCATTCTGTTGAGGTGATTCATGACTCCGAAAGAACGAATTTACGCGATTCTCAAGGGCGACGCTTACGACCGCCCCGCGGTAACGCCTATTTTCATGGCGTGGGCCGCCAACTTCATCGGGCGCACCTACCGGGACTACTACCTCGATGGTGACGTGCTGGTCGAAGCCCAGCTTGCAGTCACCGAGGCGTTCAACCTCGACCAGGCCAGCGCGATAAGCGACCCGTGGCGCGAGGCGTCCGCCTACGGGATGGAATTTGACTATCCGCCGGATGGGGTCGGAAGGCCGAAAGAGGTCCTGATAAAGACCCGCGCCGACATATCAAAGTTGAAATGCATCGATATCGAGACCGCCGAGCGCACGAAGCAGCGGATTGAAAGCGTCGGCAAGATGGCCGCCCGGATTGGCCGGACGCACAGCATCTTAGGCTGGGTGGAAGGCCCGCTGGCCGAGTACGGAGACCTGCGGGGTGTGGAGAATGCCATGCTCGACCTGATCGACGAGCCCGAGGTATTCGTCAAAGCAGGCGAGATTATCATCGGCAATGCCATCGCCTTTGCCCTCGCGCAGGTCGAAGCCGGCGCGGACATGGTGGGGATCGGCGATTCGGCGGCGAGTCTGATCTCGCCCGAGATGTACGCCGAGCTTGTGCTGCCCCTGGAGCGAAGGCTCATCGCGGCCATTCACGAAGCCGGCGCCGCCGCCAAGCTGCACGTCTGCGGCAACATCACCAACATCATTCAGCACATGACCAAAACCGGAACGGATATTATCGACGTGGACTGGATGCTGCCTCTGGCG
>DATKWR010000777.1:0-3067 GCA_035529475.1 Sedimentisphaerales bacterium
TTACGGCGGCGCCGGTTTGCCTCAGGTCGTCCATGCGAGAAATGTAATCGGCGTTTTCGACGGTCACGCCCATCCAGGCGTTCTGCGGCCAGATGAGCCTGGTACTGAGCTTCAGCAGACGCTCAGAACGCTTCGTCAATATTTGGAATCGGTGACGCGGCGTCCGGTGCATCACGTCGAAAATGTTCGAGATGAAATCGAAAGGAACGTCCTTGTGAAAAAGGTCGCTCATAGAATTGACAAAGATTGTCCTGGGTTGCCTCCATCGTAAAGGAATTTCGAGCGCGCGAGGATGAAGCGTCACGCGGAAACCATTGGCGTAGTTAGGGCTTCCTGCGGCCTTCAGGCGAAGGGCCATGCGTTCGGCGTAACAGTTCTTGCAGCCGGGGCTGATCTTCGTGCAGCCCGTGACCGGGTTCCAGGTGCATTGCGTCCATTCGATCTTCGAAGTCTGTGCCACGATGTCAGGCCCCTGTTTGTGCGAGGACCTTTCTTATTAACTCCCAGGCTTCGTCCAAATCGGCCTTAATCTCGTTATACTCGTATTCCACAACAGGGCCGGGAGGGTAACGATCCTCTATGTAGTAACGGGATGCTTTCTCGCAGAGCTCTAAGAAGCTGTTGAAACTGTCATCAAAGCGCAGGATATGATTGAGAAGGGTATCAAGCTCATGGATCTTCGGGGGCTTCTTTCCATTCAAGACAAGATGACCTTTTAGATATTTTTCAATTGCCTGCTGGATATGATATGCGATGGAATCCGTATAGCCCCGCTCGTCATAAAGCAACTGTGCTGTTTCTATATTATGGCGACCTCTTTCAAACCACTCCTGTGCCTGTTTCTTAAAGGCGTTATTCATAAAGAATTTCCCCTGTTTCAAATATCTCTGCGATAAAGAAATCCTTTATGGCTAATCTCTGTTGAATCTCTTCCTCGGTATAAACAAGAGGTGAAACCGGAACAGTTCGGCTGATGTCCCGCAACAGCCTTTTTACCTCAATCCATCTATCGAGGGGTTTTTTATCTGTGTTCTTGATAATCAGAAGATCAATATCGCTGTCTTCTGTCGGTTCTCCAGAGGCATAAGAGCCAAAGAGGATAACCTTTTTCGGCGCATATCCCCTCAGTATCCGGTCGGTGATCTCAGCGATTATCTCGTTAAGTCTTGGATTAGTTGTCATAGCCCAATTTCCTGATTCGGATAATGCTACTACCTGAAGCCAATAAACGCAATCAGATTCTGTTTTGAATCTGCGGATGACGATTTGTAATTGAAAACGAAGAATCCTGAGCTTATGCTTTCGGGATGCTGACGAGGATATTAGGTTTCTACACGAAGTATTTTGGGGTGTGGGTGGTTTTGTTTGGGGTGGCGGCGTATTGTTGGCCGGGACCGTTCGTGGCTTTGAAGGGCTACATGGACTGGTTCTTCGCCCTGACGATGTTTGGGATCGGGGCGGTGCTCCAAATGGAGGACTTCAAACGCATCGCACAAAAGCCGGTGATCGTCCTGATCGGCTCGGCAGCCCAATTCAGCCTCATGCCGTTCGGGGCGTTCGCGCTGGCCAAAGTATTCGGCCTGCCGCCGGAGATCGCGGTCGGGCTGATCCTGACGGGCTCGGCGCCCGGCGCGATGGCAAGCAACGTCATGAGCTACATCGCCAAAGCCGATACGGCGTATTCGGTTTCGCTCACCACGGTTTCGACGCTGCTGTGCCCGATACTAACGCCGGGCCTGACGTTTCTTCTGGCGCGCTCGAGGCTCGACGTTCCGTTCTTCGACATGGTGCTCAGCGTCGTCAACATGGTGGTCGTGCCTTTGTTCATCGGGTTCGGCGTGAGGCACTATCTGAAGGAGAGAATCGAGAAGATCCTGCCCGTTTTTCCCGCGATATCGGTCACGTTCATCATCTTCATCTGCTCGTTAGTAATCGCCTTGAACAAGAGCTATCTGGCGCAGGTGACGGGGATTATCTTAGCCGCCGGGATCGTTTTGAACGTCTATGGGATGCTGGCCGGCTACGGCGTCGGGGCCCTCTTTCGGATGGATACTCGCCGAAAGCGGACGCTGGCCATTGAGATCGGCATGCAGAATGCGGGCCTGGGAACGGTCCTGGCGCTAAAGCATTTCGGTGAAAAAGCGGCTATGCCGGCGGCGATTTTCGTCTTTATCTGCATTATTACGGCCTCTCTCGTGGCCGCCTTTTGGCAGAGAACGGCTCCGAACGAGCCGGGCCGGTGATTAGCGTCCAGCGGCGGGCGGGACGCCTGCGACGCGAGGGGATTTGACGCCTTGGGGGGCAACAGCATAGCTCCGGCACGTCCTGGCCGACTGCGGAGAATCGGCTATGCGGGTGCCAACAAAAGCGATAAATCCCGCCTACAATCGTGATCTGTACCCCCGGAGCGAAAAATATTGCCTCACGCCCTTGAATCGAGGCGACAAAACCGCTATGATGTGTCGATAACATCTTTTGGAAGTTTCGTGGGCAGTCTCATGGACTGCCCTTAAGTTTGAGTCCAGTATTCTCAGGAGCGTTGTGGTATGGGCTGCAATCTTGCGATAGCAGGAGTGACCGGAGCGGTCGGGCAGGAGTTTTTGAAAGTCATTGAAGAACGGGAATTTCCGTTCGATTCGTTGAAGATGCTTGCGAGCAGCCGCTCGGCGGGCAAGAAGATCCAGTTCCAGGGCAAGGAATACGTTGTCGAAGAGTTGACGAAGAAGAGCTTCGCCCGCGTCGATATCGCGCTGTTCAGCGCCGGCGCATCCCGAAGCAAGGAGTTCGCCCACGCGGCGGTCGAGGCGGGCGCGGTGGTTGTGGATAATTCCTCGGCCTTTCGCATGGATCCCACAGTCCCGCTGGTCATTCCGGAAATCAACCCGCAGAAGATCAAGGACAATAAGGGCATCATTGCGAATCCGAACTGCTCGACGATTATCGGGATCGTGCCGGTCTGGCCTTTGCACAAGGCGAATCCCGTCAAGCGAATGGTGGTCAGCACGTACCAGGCCTCCAGCGGGGCGGGCCAATCGGCGATGCTCGAGCTGGAGCAGCAGGCGCGCGA
>DATKWR010000778.1:0-3018 GCA_035529475.1 Sedimentisphaerales bacterium
AGGGCCGCGGAGCCCGCTTCCCCGCCCGCGAGCGAGCCGCCGGCGGTGGACCAGCACGGCCCGACCATCAAAGACGCCTACAAGAACCACTTTCTCATCGGCATGGCGGGAGATCTGCCCGGCTACTACTCCGACCAGGAAATGGGCCTGGTGAAAGAGAACTTCAGCATCGTGACGCCGGAAAACTGCATGAAGCCGGGCCCGGTTCACCCCAGCGAGAACACTTGGAGATTCGAGCGGCCCGACGCCCTGGCAGCATGGTGCGCGGACAACAACCTTGCCATCCACGGCCACACCCTCGTGTGGCATGCCCAGACCAACGACTGGTTCTTCCGTGATGGCGACAAGGCGGCAGTCACTCAGCGCATGAAGGACCACATCAGCACGCTGGTAGGCCGCTACAAGGGGAAAATCCGGAGCTGGGACGTCGTCAATGAAGCGATCAACGACGGTGGCAACGCGCAGACGGCCCAAACGGAGAACCTCCGCAATTCCGCGTGGTTGCAGGCCATGGGGCCGGAATTCCTGACGCTCGCGTTCAAGTTCGCCCACGAAGCCGATCCGGACGCCAGGCTGTATTACAACGACTACGGTATCGAGGCCGGCCCCAAGCACGCAAGTTCGATGGTGCTGCTCAAACGCCTGATCAAGGACGGCGCGCCGATCCACGGTGTGGGAATCCAAGGCCACTGGAGCACCACCAATATCCCCTATGACGCCCTGGACAAGGCGATCTCCGACTATGCCTCGCTCGGCTTGAAAGTCAGCATCACGGAGCTGGACGTGACCATCCGCGGCGCCTCGGGGGGCCAATTCGGTCCACGCTTCGGAGGCGGCAGGTTTGGCGGCGGCGCGCCGCCTACGCCGCAAGATCTAAAGGCACAGGCGGATGCTTACGCGCGGTTGTTTTCGATCTGTATCAAGCACAAGGACGAGATGGAACGCGTGACGTTCTGGGGCCTGAGCGACCGCCGCACTTGGCGATTTGGACAGCACCCGCTGATCTTCGATTCCAACAACCAGCGGAAGCCCGCCTATGCGGCGATCGTTGACGCACTGCTGCACCCGAATCCCGACTTGGCAACACCACAATGACCAGCTTGGGCTGCTGAAGTCGATTCAGGCCGAGAATCGATGCGCCGGCGGGCGTCGGGCCGTGTCTCCGATTATCGTCATGCAGATTCAACACCCGAGCTACCTATGAAAAAGACGAGCACTTGTCTTGTGGCTCTTGCCCTGGCGTTCATGTTTGTGCCTCCGCTTTTCGCACAGGTGGATGACTCCGGCAACCTCGCCCGGAACCCCATCATCTGGGCTGACGTGCCGGACGTCGCGGTCATTCGCGTCGGGAACACCTACTACATGAGCAGCACCACGATGCACTTGAGTCCCGGGCTGCCCATCATGAAGTCGACGGATCTGGTGAACTGGGAACTCGTCGGCTATGCCTATGACACGCTCGCCGACAACGACGCGCTGACCTTGAAGAACGGGAAAAATGCCTATGGCGCCGGTTCCTGGGCCAGCAGCCTGCGCTACCACGACGGCACGTTCTATGTGTCCACGTTCTCCGCCACGACCGGCAAGACCCATGTCTACGCGACAAGAGACATCGAAAACGGTCCGTGGAAGGAATCCTCGTTCTCCCCGGCACTGCATGACCACTCGTTGTTTTTCGACGACGACGGCCGGGTGTACATGATCTGCGGAGGCGGCGACATTCGCCTCATCGAGCTGACTTCGGACGCTTCGGCGATCAAACCCCGTGGCATCCATGAGGTCGTCATCAAGAATGCCAGTCTCGTGGCGGGCAGCAGGGTCGGTCTGCCGGCGGAAGGCTCCCAATTGTGCAAGGTCAACGGCAAGTATTATCTGTTCAACATCACCTGGCCGCGAGGCGGCATGCGCACGCAAATCGTCCACCGGGCGGACAGAATCACCGGCCCGTATGAGGGCAGAGTTGTCCTCCGGGACCAAGGCATCGCTCAAGGCGGCCTTGTCGATACGCCGGAAGGTCAGTGGTATGCCCTCTTGTTTCAGGACCATGGGGCTGTCGGCCGTATCCCTTACCTTGTGCCGGTGAAGTGCGAGGACGGTTGGCCGATTCTGGGTGTGGACGGCAAAGTGCCGATGACGTTGGACATCCCCGCCGGGCAGGGCGGTCTCGCCAACATGGTGGCCTCCGACGAATTCGACCGGCGTTCCGATGAGCCCGCGTTGCCTCTGGCGTGGCAATGGAACCACAACCCTGACCATGGATACTGGTCGCTCGCCGAACGACCTGGCTGGCTGCGGCTGATCACCGGGAGAGTCGATTCCGATCTTCGCAGTGCCAGAAACACGCTCACCCAGAAAACGTTCGGTCCGCAATGCTCAGGCACCGTGGCTATGGACGTGAGCAACATGAAAGACGGTGATTTCGCCGGTCTCGGCGCGTTCCAGCGGAAATACGGATTCGTCGCCGTCAAGATGGTTGGCATCGACAAATCAATCGTCATGGTGAGCGCTGAAACGGATGCTCCCGTGGAAGTGGAATCCGTCCCGCTCAACCAGAAGGTTGCCTTTCTCAAGGTGGACTGCGATTACCGGAATCGCGCCGACAAAGCTTACTTCTACTACAGCCTTGACGGCAAGAGTTGGACGCTGATCGGAAGGCCTTTACAGATGGTCTATACCCTCCCGCATTTCATGGGCTACCGCTTTGCCTTGTTCAACTTTGCAACCAAGACCGCGGGCGGTTATGTGGACCTCGACTACTTTCATGTGGATGGAGAAAAGGGTCCTGGACCCTTTATGGCAAAATAGGCAAGGTACGGACTGGGGCACGCACCGTGAGAACCCGCCGCTATCGATCGCGTCAGGCGCGCGTCGGCCGGTTCCTGGCCACGCGGTAGCCGTCCTGTTCGGTCCAGGTCAAGGTGCCCGAGTTGCACATTCGCTCGAGAAACGCGGCCGTGGTCTTGGGGCTCTCGCCGATCCGTTTGGCGATTTCTTCGCAAAGGATCGGGCCCGCGTCGA
>DATKWR010000779.1:0-3159 GCA_035529475.1 Sedimentisphaerales bacterium
GACATCAGAACACACTGGTCGCTGGACAAAGATGCGCCGGTCTCTCGGCTCGTTCAGCGGACCGGAACCGTTACGTCACATCCAATCCTTGGGGGACTTCATCACCACTACGTCCGGATTTAGGTTTTCGGTACACACAGCCAGAAGCACACCTCAGCCCGTCCGTTTCAGTAGCCAAGTTGGTCCTCAAAAAACGTTGGGCGCTCTCATGCTGCGGCGGAAAGTTGAAAAACAACGATCCGGTTCCTGCCCTCTGATTTTGCTTGGCTTACAGCTTGATCGGCCTCGCGGTACATTTGAGCAAAATCTGATTCACCCGAACCAAGTTTGACCGCGATGCCAATAGAGAGGCTAACCTTGACACCTACCATGGGCATTCCCGCGTCCGTTGCCCTAGCAAGAATGTTTTGCGCTAACGACTCGGCATCGTCCATGGCACGTGCCGGCGCAAACACGATGAATTCATCTCCCAGTTTCGCGCAAAGATCGTCATCGCGGATGCTGCAGCGAATAGCCTCGGAGATTTTAGCCACAGCGGCGTCGCCTGTTGTGTGGCCTTGCAATGCATTGATCAGTTTCAGACCGTCGATGTCGATGATAAGAACAGCACAGTAACCAGTATATTTTTCAACGGCTGGCTTAATCAGATCAGCTACACCCCGCCGATTGAGAAGGCCTGTCATGCTGTCTGTGACGGAGGATCGATAAAGGTCCTGTAGACGGTTTCGCGTAGCCCTGAGGTAGATTCCCACTCCGTAGCCAAAAGCTAGTGAGAGCAGTAGCGCGACAACGATTGTTCCGGCCGCAATTATTAGAAATCGGGACTCAAGGGCGACGTAATATTTCAGATCAACGTCAACGCCCACAAATCCACTATATCGTCCTTCACTGTCGTAAATTGGGGTATGGCCGCTAAGAAACGTGCCGTAATCATCCTGCTCGAAGTTCGGCGTGATGTATGTGCGCCCATGTCTCAACTGATCAAGCCAGTCATTACTTTTGTCAGATACGAACTTCTCAAGGTAGGCGGAGGCTTCTAGCGGTTTGTCTGTTTTAAGCATAGGGGAATTGGCTGTATCGAGGACAAAGTACGCTGCCCCATTTTTTTCAACCATCGTGTAGAGATAATAGATATCCGGGTTAGCAGAATGTAGTCGAACCAACGGAGCTACGGCTTTGGCATACAGCTCCGTACTGAAGTTTCGAGAATCGAGTAGTTTCTGGTGCAGGTCACCATCGATCGCACTCGCTGCCATTTTCGATAGTTCTCCGACGTGATCCCGCAGAACTTCCAACCTCGCGTTCCTAGACAGCAGCTGTGGTATTGTGACCAGTGGCACAAGAACCACAGCTACGACAAAGCTCGCCGCTAGAAAAGTAAGCGGGTCAAAGCGCTTCATCTTTCTTGCTGAGGATTGTGCGGCGTAGGCCATGGACATGGCTTTGCGCTATGCATGTCTCGCGGTAACCCTAGGTGAATTTGGCTAGGGATCATGGCAGCCGTTTATCCAAGAGGTTAGCCAGCGGTTAACGCCGTTGCAGTGACTCGGGCGTGAACGCCATTGCTGTGCGATGTCTGCTTGGGGTCATTAGCGGGAACCGAGAGGCCATGCTGGTAAGTCCGCTCCTGAGGCAAGAGCGGTTATTTGCCTTCGCCTTCTGAGCCGCGACTAGCCAGCCTCAATTGAGCAGGTAACTCATGCTAGTTTGCGCTTGGGATTGGCATGAGCCAGGTACCCCTTCCCTAGCGGTGCTGGCAACCGACCACTCCCCCGAATCTGAGCGTTCTGCGTAAGAAGGCCCCCTTCATTTTGGCGGGGGCTTTTTCTTTGGTTGGTGCCTTTGCTACCTAATGCCGGAAAAGTCCGTAATGTCATTCGGTAAAGCTAGCGTTTAAAACGGCAAGGGCCGTTGCCTCCGCGCCCCTGTATGACCGCCCTTTTGCTCGGCAGCCAAAGTGCTATCGTCGGCCCCCTATACAAACCTGTAGGGGGGAAAGACATGAATATCAGCGCGCCAAGACAGATCACATTGATAGTTTCCGTTTTGATTGCCCTCGTGGCCTTGGTTGCTCGCTAATCTGGGGTGACCATTCCAATCATCGGTGAGCACCCGTTTGGTGCACTCTTGATCGGCTATCTGGTGTTGCTTGTTGGAAACTTGTTCGAAGGCGTCTGACAGAGCACTAATAACGACGAGGGCGGCGCAGGATCGAGTCCTGCACCGCCCTCCATAGTGTTGGCAGAAGCTATCGGGGACCACCGCCGCGCGTTCTTATCGCCCGTTAGGTCTTGGAATAGAAGTCGCTCATGGCCGTGATATCTAAAGGCCCAGCGCGCCGCAGGAGGCTGTCCTTTCCAAAATTTCCATCTGCTAGAGGCTGGAGGGCAATGTCACGGAGCTGGCGAAGGGGGAAACCGCCTCTCGAGCGCACCACGGACGACCGAGTGTAACGCCTGGAAATAATGCGGCCTTATCGCCGAAGAACCGGCTGTTCCCGCGAAAACAGCACGGCGTATGGGCAAAGCTGGTCGCAATATGGTATTGTGCGCAGCTATTTCCGGCGGCCCCATCTGCGATGGCAGTGCGGCCTCGGATGATCTTGCTGACCACGAGACGGTTGGCGGGATCGGGGAAGAGGGTTCTCACCATCTTGTTCCCGACCCGCCTTATCGCCCCGTGATGCGGCAGGCGGACTCCACAGTCGATCGTAGCGGTCCGCGACTGTCGGTTGACTGCCCGAGAGAAGCTTGCCGAGGTATGCGAGGCATCGTTTGTGCCTGCCGCGATGCGGGGGTGCGGGCCGATCTTGCCGAGACATTGACCTCATGGCGGCGACGACTAATTTTGAGGCAATATGGCAGAATCGACGCCCCAACAGTTGCGAGCAACATCGGCGACATCTAAGCCCACCGCGGGGCAGGGAAAAGGCGACGATGCCCTGCGCGGCGCGGCCAAAGAAAGGATCGCCATTGAAGGTGTGTCGCCGGAGATCGATGGCGGCCGCTTCCCCGCCAAGCGGGCTGTCGGCGACGTCATGGCTGTCGAGGCGGACGTCTTCTGCGACGGGCACGACAAGATCGATGCGGCGCTGCGCTATCGTTGCGAGAACGAGGAGGGTTGGAATGACGTGCCGATGCAATTCCTCGGCAACGACCG
>DATKWR010000780.1:0-7797 GCA_035529475.1 Sedimentisphaerales bacterium
GACTTTATCTACAGCCCAGTTCTGCCTAAATGTTACCAGGGAAAACTTTTGGCCATACAGTGGGTGAAAAGGGTGAATAACCGTAAAAGTTCTCTGCGAATCAGCACCATAAGGTGCATTTGACCGCTTAGACAAATCCAATTTGTGAAAGAGTAATCGGAACACTACGCCGAGAGTGTCTGGATCATATGATCATTTTCAACAAAAAGCATTTGCATAGCGTGCTGGACAGATACATCAATGATTATTACAACGTCAGAAGAACGCATATGTCGCTTGAGAAAGACTCACCCGTCCATCGCCCTGTTCAGGCCAATTGTAAGATTGTAAGCAAGCCAATTCCTGGTGGACTGCATCACGTCTATAGCCGGGTTGCTTAGGCTGAAAATCTGAAACAGAATTTTGAGCTGATTGCAAAGCAAGGAAGATAAGGTCTGCGCCGATTGCGACATGTTTGTCAAAGCTCTGACTTTGCCGGGAATCACTCTTCCTGAAACTGTCAATATTCAGTCTTCAATGAACTATATTCCATTTCAAAAACTCGCGACTCAAACGTTTTTGCCTTAATTCCAATTTTTGCGTAGGACCGGTCTGCTTAAGGGTTGAAATTAAACTTCGTATTGCCATAATATGAGATGTCGACGTGTGCGGGAGCACCGTATTTGAAGTCAAATAGAAAATGTAAGTTTATTAGGAGTATCGCGACATGAACACACACAAGATCATCCAACTTCTCTTTATTGCACTTGCGCCGGCAGCCGTCACCGCTGCTATCCCTGATTCTGAACGGCAATCAGCGAGCCAGATCTTAGCCGCTACCGGGATCAAGGGTGGCCTTGTCGTCCACCTTGGGTGCGGCGATGGAAAACTTACAGCGGCCCTGCTGGCCGGCGACAACTACACGGTCCAAGGCCTGGATCCGGACGTGAAGAACGTCGAGACGGCGCGGAAGCACATCCAGTCGCTGGGGTTGTACGGCTCGGTATCGGTGAGCCGGTCGACGAGCAACCATTTGCCGTACGTGGACAACCTTGTGACTTTGCTGGTGTCGGAGAGTCCTGGCGAAATCCCGATGGACGAAATCATGCGCGTGCTTGCGCCACTCGGCGTCGCTTATGTCAAGCAAGACGGCCAGTGGGCCAAGACGGTCAAGCCCTGGCCAAAGGAGATCGACGAGTGGCAGCAGCATTTCCACGACGCCGACAACAACGCCGTGGCGCACGACCGCTTGGTAGGCCCGCCGCGGCGGTACCAGTGGATCGCCGAGCCACAATGGATGCGCTCGCATATGTCCATGCCGTCCATCAGCAGCCTGGTGTCGTCGAAAGGCCGGCTGTTTACGGTTGAGGACCAGGCCAGCTCCGAGCACCCGGCCCTGCCGGGCAGGTTCGCGCTGGTGGCGCGCGACGCCTTCAACGGCATCGTGCTCTGGCAGAGGCCGTTTCCCGACTGGCACCCGGTGAATATCCGTACCAAACTGACTCCCGTCCAGTTGCAGCGGCGGCTGGCGGCAATCGGTGACACGATCTACTGCACGCCGGGCTTCTATGCCCCGGTGACGGCGCTCGAGGCGGCGACCGGCAAGGTGATCAAGACATACGACGGTACCGAGCGGACCACCGAATTCCTGTACGACCGCGGCGTGCTATACGCGGTCATCGGCGACCCCACCGACACCATCGGCTTGGCCGGCGGCAGCTCTCTGAGCACAAGCCAGTTTCCCATAGAGGCTTATGGCCCCAGGATACCCGTCCTGGATGATCCAAAGAGTACGATTGCAGCTATTGAGGCCGAGTCGGGACGGACACTCTGGCGGAAGTCGGGGGGTGACACTGCGGGCTACCATGGTGCCACGTTGGCCGTGAGGGGACAGCACGTTGTCTACGCGACCGCAAAGGAGCTGGTGTGCCTTGACCGGGCGTCCGGTCGACAGGTGTGGCGAGTTCCGGCCCCGATAGTCCTGAAAGACCCAATCGGTCTGGGCGGCGTCACCGCCTCGCTGGTCCTCTCGGAAGATGCGGCCTACATGGCTGATTCGGAAAGCATCCGGGCCTTCGCGCTCAAGGACGGCGCCGCGATGTGGAAGGACAAGGCTGCCCTTAACCACCACAAGCCGCCCGACGTGTTCGTAGCGGCCGGACTCGTGTGGTCCGACTACTTCAACGGCCACGATCCGCACACCGGCAAGATTGTAAAAAAGCTTAGCCAGAAGATGCTCGGCCCCATGGGGCATGACCGATGCTACCGCAATCGTATCACCGAGCGCTACTATATCAATACCAAAACAGGCGGAAGCGACTTCCTGGGGCTGGAGACGCCCGGCGAGTTCCCGAACCCCTGGGGCCGCAGCACATGTGGTATCGGCTATTTGCCCTGCAACGGACTGCTGTACCTGGGCCCGCCCGCGTGCTCGTGCTGCAACTGGGTCATGCTCAACGCCATGAATGCCCTCTCGCCGGAGCCGGGTTTGGAGTCGTCCGGCCAAGTGCCCGATGTCCACGAGGCGCCGTGCCTGGAGAAGGGCCCTGCGTTCGACCAAATCCGAAATCAGAAAACTGAGATCCGAAATGACGCCGACTGGCCCACCTATCGCCACAACGCGGGCCGGTCGGGTGTCACCAAGTCCCCGGTCCCGGCCGACCTTAAGCCGTGCTGGGAGGCCAAGGTTACGACGCGTGCCAGCGCACCCATCATAGCGGCTGGCAAGGTCTTCGTGGCCGACGTCGACGCCCACGCCGTCTGCGCCCTCGACGCCGCCAACGGGCGGTTCCTCTGGCGCTTCACCACGGGCGCTCGTGTCGACTCGCCGCCGACCTGGCACGAAGGGCTGCTCCTCTTTGGCTCCCGGGACGGGTGGGTGTATGCCCTGCGGGCGTCGGACGGCGTTCTGGCGTGGCGCTTCCGCGGCCTGCCCGACCGCGCCATCTGCGCCTATGAGCAGGTTGAATCGGCATGGCCGGTCTGCGGCAGCATCCTCGTCAAGGACGACGTCGCGTACTTTGCGGCCGGCCGGAACTCGTTCCTCGACGGCGGCATTTTCCTGTACGGCCTGGACCCGCAGACGGGCCGCATCGTCCACCAGCGCCGCATGTACGGGCCGTACGACGCGGACGGGTACCCGATCATCACCAGCCAGTTTTCCTCGGGCACCGGGATAGACGGCTTCAAGGGTGACATCTTCCTGACGGACGGGGAACTTTTGTATCTCAGACAGCAGGCATTCAAGACGGACCTGACGCCCCTTGCTCCGGAAGACCCCCGCCCGCCGCACCTGATTCCGTCGCCGGGGTTCCTGGAGACCATCCCCCATCACCGGACCTTCTGGACCATCGATACAACAATCCGCTACGATATCCCCGCCGGCAAACAGGCTGTTTACGGTGACATCCTGGTGATGGACGGCAAGCAGTTCTACGAGGTCCGCGGCTACACGCCGGGCAGGATCAATCCGTTCGATCCGCGGACGAACGGCTACACGCTGTTCGCGGGTGTGTATTCGCAGGCGAACGAGACCGTCACCCAGAAGCGGGTTGGCAAGAGGACTCTCGCAAAATTGGCTGTCCGAAGCGTCGCCGAGCAGCGCTGGGCCAGCCCCATCCCGCTGGCCGGCAAGGCCCTGGTCATGGCGGGCGACACCGTGTTCGTCGCAGGCACGCCGGTGGCGTTCCCGGCCGACGATCTGGCCAAGGCCTACGAAGGCCGGATGGGTGGCATTTTGTGGGTGGCTTCCGCCTCGACCGGCGAGAAGGTGGCGGAGTGTAAGCTCGATGCGCCACCGGTCTGGGACGGCATGGCCGTGGCGAACGGGCAGCTTTTCATTTCACTTCAGGAAGGACGCGTGATGTGTATGGGCGGCAAGTAGACTCAGCAGGTGAATCGATATATTGGAGCAGCGTGTGGTTGTCAAGGGCCAATGGGACCGTCATGATATCTGATCTATCCTATTGAAATTCCGGCCTTGTTCAAAAACGCTTAATTTTGGGCAACAGTGGACGGGGAGTCATGTCTCCCACATCGTCATGGGGATTTCGTTTGGCGGTGGGCAGCGTTGAGGGGCGGCCGATCAATTTCTTCGGAATCTCACGAAACCGAGAAGTTCCAGCCAATGTCCGTGAGAGTTGCCAATAAGCAATTCGGCTGGATTTTTGCCGACTCGCTCCGGTCGATTAATGCGTGCATATCGGTGGTGGTTGAAGAAGAAACGCAGCATATCCAGATAGTCATTGCCGATGTGCCGCCGCAGGAAGAAGTAATTCCGCAGGCGGCTATTGAGGTTCTCTATGTGGACCGGTGATCCATGCCGACCAGAACCGGTCTGTTCGCTTGGTATATCTCATAATGGTCCCCGATACGAATACCGGATAGGTAATGGCTGTCATTGACCCTCCGAGCGGATACCACGGCTTGTTGGACGATATTGTGAACGGTTCCCAGGCTCATGTCGTGCTAATCTAACATGGCATCCAGAATATCGAGTACGCCGCGAAAGGAGCTGTGACAGATCAAGATCAAAGACAGAACAAACCGGTGAATCCAGGCCTTGGTAATGAGCAGGTAGAACAGGACCTTCTGGTCCTTCGGTTCGGCAGGCTCGAACGCAGGGTCGATGGCCGCGGTGGCTTGGACCAGTTGTTGGTAGATGAATTTGCGGCTGACCTGGTGTTGTTGGGCCAGATGTGTGACTGGCTCGGTTCCTCGTATGGCCTGAACCGACAGGTTCCTTCGTTGAGAGCAGTCCATCTGAGCCGCCGAGCAGGGATGGGGAGCAAAAGATGCAGAGATTGAGTCCGATGTGTCGATATTCTGCTTGACCATAAGGATTCCTTTCCAATCTGAGAGTTCCAGCCTGTTATCTACTCTCTTGATCGGGAGGAATCCTCAATCTCCATTAGATCAGTACACCCCAACTGTTACTCAGGATTCAACCATGCCGATTTTCAACTTGTATTACGACCTTGAATGTGTCATAAATTGAGTTGAGCATTTAAGATGTTTTTTTCGCTGGAGTATTTCCTTACGGCGGATATTGGGTGCGTTGTCCAATACTATAAAAATACCCGTGAACGGTTACGATTAATCTTCACAGAAAGGCTCGACAATGATGAAGGCTTGGATCGCAGCGGCTTTTGGAGTGGTGTTCCTGACCAGCGCCACGGTGCACTTCCGCAGTGACCTGCCGCGCAGCTCCACCCAGCTCTTCAGCCTCGTCTACGATCCGGCCTATACCGCCAAGTTCACCCCGCGCGTGACATTGACGACCAATGCCGGCGGGACGGCAGTGATCGGCGCAAATCTGCAGCAGCTTCGCGTGCCTGCCAACGGTGCAGCGGCTTCAACCAACTCGGCCCCGATTTTAGACATTTCTCACAATGGTGGGATGACGTGGATCGGCGGCGGAACGCTAGTGCTACCGCAGGGCATCACGCTCAGCAGCGTGCGCGAGGAATCTCTTGCCCCGGCCGGCAACGGTTTGAATCGCACGACCTTTTGGCGCGTGCTGTCTCTGTACGGCGTGGCGGACTCGGAAAGCATCGCCGAAGCGAATCGGATGCTGGACGCCGTCCTGCCCAGGGGCCAGGAAGAATCGATTGATCCGGAGGACAAGTTCACCCACTCGGCTGCGGTAACGTTCTATCGCCTGCATTCGGCCCAACTGCCTACTCCACTTCGGGAGAGAGCGCGATGGGATATCGTCAATCGCGTCCGGGCCATCGAGCGCACCTACTATCCGGCGCGGCGGACCAACTTCAACATGGGCCACACCAACTTCGCGTTGATGTACCTTGAAGCGTTCGTTCTGGGCAGCGAAATCATCGGCGACCAGGCCTCGCAAGAAAGGGCCTATGAAGCGTTTCACGAGTTTTGCGATTACACGCTGCACAATGGCTTCACGGAATTCAATGCCACCAACTACAGCAAAATCGACTTGCACTGCCTGAGCTGCCTCGCGACGGCATCCACGGATCGTCAGGTGCGCCGCCGCGCCGCGGCGTTCGCCGAGTTCCTCTGGCTCGATACAGCGATTCATTACTGGCCCTCATCCGGCTGGCTCACCGGAGCCAACGCGCGCACCTACAATTACGTAGGCGGGCTAGGCGGTGGCGTTGCGCTGGTCCGCCCGTTCTTTGCCGCCCAGGACGATCCTGCGCGGCTTGTGCTCGGAGAGAAAAAACACTCGCCCGGCCGGTTCTGGCAGTCGCATGGCGGGGAATCCGGCTGGATCAGGTCATTCGATTACGAACCGCCGTCCTACATCGCCCAGATTGCCCGTGAGAAGCAGCCGACCATCTACCGCGGCCTGTGGATAGCTCCGGAACCGGACAACTTCCGCCGGGGGTTCGAAGGCAATGGCTTTCAGAAGACGGCCCATGGGGAATTCGGGCATCAATATGGCAAAGACCGGTACACCTACATCGAGCCGGCGTACGCCCTGGGAACGGGCGGTGCTCACTATGCCTCGCAAGACCGTATGCTGGTCGCCGACATCGCCAGCCACAAAGACCTGACGAGCATTTCCTCACAGATCAATACGCGGCTGCCCTTGGATGCCAAGGAGGAGTTCTTGAACTTTTTGGGTAATAACAGGCACATACCCACGCATAGCGCCACTGTTCAGGATCGCAATCGCGCCATGATCCTCTACTCCATGGAATTGCCACCGAAATCTAAGGGCGTAAATATCGTGGCTCCTTTGCTCCTCCTGCCTGCCAATGTCGACCGGATCCTGGTGAACGACCGGCCGGCCGATTCGGAGCCCGGCCTGCATCCCCTTTCGGCCGGCGACACCTTGTACCTCGAAGAAGGAGACGTCTACGCCAGTCTTCGATTCATCGAGACCGGCGAAGGGTTTGCCGGGTATAGGCCCACCTATCACTACCGGCTGGATGGGCGCTATCAATTGGAGCCCAAGGGCAATCGCGACGAGAGACTTCGGACATTCCAGGTTGGCGCGATGTCTTGCATCCTCTACAGCGGTTCCAGGAAACGACTATTAGAAAAGAATATTCGCGCCGGGTTTGTCGTGGAAATGGGTACACGGAAGGATTACACCACGCTGGCCGAGTTCCGGCGGCACATCCAGACATCCACTTTGATTTCGCAAAGCTACCAGGAAGGCATCTGGGATGTACGTTACCGGAGCGGCGACCGGGAAATTTCTTTGCGGAATGACCTCATCCGGCATGCGGTCCTCGACAAGCGTGTAGATGGCATCCGGGTCGAGCCGAGCGTGCACGTCAGCAGCTTCTCGGAGCTGAAGGATGGCGTGCTCACGGTCCGCTGGAAGGGCCAGGTACACACTATCGACTTGCGGCGGAACGCCGGCGCAGTATCGAATCAAACGACCCCAGTGGTGCGGTAATTCGTGCTATACCAATAGGTCAATGAACGGCCCTTTTCCAATGTCGCTCATATGTAGTGTACCAGATATGGACTGTCCCAATCCTGTTCGGCCCGGGATTTGCTAACCGACTGACTGGCTTACATGGTTTACAATATTTCTCCAAGGCCTGGTCACTTTGGCCATATGAAGGGATGTGTTCGCTGGCCTGCTGAACGGCCCGAAGGGATGTGCAGATCGGATTGAACATGTACAGAAGCAACAGGGACATGTATTGATCCATGTGCAGCTTGCGTTTGCCAGCCCGGTCGTGTTGACAGCCGGCTTTGTGTAAGCTCTCCAGAAACCCTGAAATAGCTTTGAAATATTTGAAGCCTTGAAGTTCACGTTCTTTTATTTTATGCCTTCTTTTGCTCATGAAAGGCATTTAAGCAGGAGTGTAAACAGCGCGCAAGTTT
>DATKWR010000781.1:0-7443 GCA_035529475.1 Sedimentisphaerales bacterium
TCGCCGAGATTACCGGCCGGGCCTCCACCGAAGAGGAAGCGCAGGAATTGGCCGAGCAAGTCGAAATAACGCTGGAGACGGTCGGCGATACGATGACGGTCAAGGCCGACAAACCCTCCACGAAACACAATCGCTCGATCAACATCAGTTACACCATCACCGTTCCCAAGCAGACGCACCTCGAGTGCGCCAGCTCCTACGGCGCGATTAAGCTCAGCGGCATCAGCGGCAACGTGAGCGCCAAGACCAGCAGCGGTTCGATTACCGTCGAGAACATCGAAGGCTCCGCCGACCTGGACACGTCTTACGGCGCTGTCAAATGCAGGAACATATCGGGTAACCATCTCGCCGTCAGAACCAGCAGTGGAACGATCACAGCCGAGGGCATTAGAGGCCCGGCCGAATTGAATACCTCCTATGGTTCGATCACTTGCAACGGCTTCTCGGCCGGCGATATCAAGCTTAAAAGCAGCAGCGGAACCATCAGGCTCACGAACGCCTCGTTCGGCGATTGCAACGCCCACACCTCTTATGGTTCGATTGACGCCGAAGAGCTCGAAGGCGATTCGATCAAACTGCATTCGGACAGCGGGGGCATTCACGTGACAGACGCCTCGGCGGACACCGCCGACCTGTCCACCTCCTACGGGCGCATTACATGCAGGCAAATCACGGCAAAGGAGCTGACCGCCAGGAGCGGCAGCGGCAATCTCGATATCGCCTGCTCGGACGCAGCGCCGCCTGATATCACGGCGACCCTGGTGACCTCCTACGGGAGTATCGACTTTACGGCGCCGCCCGGTTTCGCCGGGCAGGTCGATCTGTCCACCAGCTACGGCTCCGTCAGAACCGACCGGCCCATCACAATCAGCGGAGAGATCAGCAAGAAGAAACTCAAAGGAACCATCGGCGAAGGAACAGGAAAGTTGCATCTGCAAACCAGCAGCGGCTCGATAAACCTCAAACGACAAACAGCAAACTGAAATCAAGTTGAGAATTGAAAGGACAAAGACAATGTCACCAGAAGAAGCATTTGGCGTGTTCCTCGTACTGCTCGGTTGTGCAGGCCCCGTTGTCATTGTAGGCGTGGTCTATTATCTCAAGAAGCGGCTCGAGCACAAGCAGATTATGGCGGCTATCGAGAAAGGGACCCCCTTGTCCGAGCTGCGGCCTCCCAAGCCAAACGGCGCGCTGTGGATCAAGAACCTCACCATCGGAATCGCGTTGCTGGTCATCGGACTGGGCTGGAGTCTCATGGTGCCGGTCGGACACAATTCCATGTTTCTTATAGCTCTTGCACTGATCGGCGTCGGCAGCGCATGGATCGTTCGCGGACTGCTGAACCGAAAGTATCAGGTGCAGAACCATGCCGTGCCGGAAGGCGCAACCGGCGGCATGAATAACGCTCCGTAGCACTTACGAATCGCGAACCTTGCGCCAAGCTGGCGAGACGCGTCCCGTTCAGCCCTGAACAGCCTATAAAACAACAGCAGCACCCCCAAGGTTTTTGGGGGTGTTTTTTTGTGAAACGTCGAGTAGAATAACGTCCTTTTGGAGAGCACGATGATGACACGAATGTGGCGACAACTCATTCTCGCCTTCGCCTTGGGGGCAGCCGTCTATGGCGGGCAACTGTCAGAGCAGGTTCTGGTGCCGCAAATCGACGGTCCGTGGTGGCACGTGGCGGGCAATCCGATGGACCACAAGTACGCCACCGAAAGGGCCGAGCCGGTGGACTTCGCCGTCTGGCAGGCGGCGGACGGCTCCTGGCAGCTCTGGTCCTGCATTCGCAACACCACCGCCGGCGGCAAAGAAGGTAAAACGCGATTCTTCTACGGCTGGGAGGGAAAGAGCCTGACCGACACCGACTGGACGCCCAAAGGCATCGCGATGGAGGCCGATCCCTCGCTGGGCGAAACACCGGGCGGGCTCCAGGCCCCCCACGTGGTCAAGGTGGGCGATACCTATCACCTGTTCTATGGCGACTGGGTGAATATCTGCCACGCCACAAGTAAAGACGGCAAGAGCTTCACCCATGTCATTGGCGCCAACGGCAAGACCGGCATGTTCACCGAGGGCGCCGGCAATAATACGCGCGACGTGATGCTTCTGCCCGATGCGGGTAGATGGCTCGCCTACTATACCGCCTACCCGAACCGCCAGGGCATGGTGTATGTGCGTACGACGCAAGACTTCAAGACCTGGAGCCCATCGACGGTCGTCTCCTTCGGCGGGCAGGCCGGCACCGGCGCCACCCAGTCCGAATGTCCCCACGTCGTGAAGCTCGGGCCGCACCAGTTTTATCTTTTCAAGACGCAGACCTACGGCTCGCAAAAAGGCGGCAACAGTCGCGACAGAGGCGCGCCCCAGACCAGTGTCTATTATTCCAACGACCCGATGATGTTCGGCATCAATCAGGACGAGCGGTACTTCGTTTGTACTTTGCCGGTGGCGGCACCGGAAATCATTTACTACGAAGGCCGGTACTATATCGCCGCACTGAACGAAGGCGCCCTGGACGGCATTCGCATAGCGAGATTGACGTGGAGCAACGGCAAATAGTGAATGGTGTTTGTAGTGACGCCGTAAGGCGTTCGTTCGGACATGCCCTTACGGGCACACTACGAACCAATAACCTAAAGCGAAAGATGATTGCAAGAAGAAAAACCAAGATTGTCAAGGTCGGCTCGGTAGAAATCGGCTCGGCGGCTCCTATCGTTATCCAGTCGATGACGAAGGTTCCGACGACGGATGTGGCGCGCTGTGTGAGGCAGGTCAAGCAGCTCGTAGAGGCCGGCTGCCGGCTGGTGCGGATCGCCGTACCCAGGCGGGCCGATACCGAAGCGTTTGCGAAAATCGTCCAAAGAGTCGATGTGCCTCTGATTGCCGACGTTCACTTCAGCCCCGACAGAGCGGTCGAGGCCATCGAAGCCGGCGCCGCCAAAATACGGCTCAATCCCGGAAACATAAAGAACCGCAAAGACATCTTTCGGATTATCGACGCCGCCAAGATGCACAAGACGGCGATCCGCATCGGGGTCAATGAGGCCAGTATCAGGGATCTCAAAACAGAAGCCGTTCCGGCTGGAAAACGCATCGCGCTGATGCTGCGCGAGATGAAAGGCTACGTCCGGCTGTTCGAGCAGCGTGATTTCACTCAATTGGTTCTCAGTGCCAAGAGCAGCGACGTGGTCAGGACGATCGAGATCAATCGCCGGATTGCAGAGGCGTTCGATTACCCGATACACCTGGGCCTGACCCACGCCGGCCTGCCGGAAGATGCGCGGGTGCCTTCGGCCGTCACTCTGGGCGCGCTGCTTGCCGAGGGCATTGGTGACACCATCCGGGTCAGCGCCGCCGGCAATCCCGTCGAAGAGGCCCGGATTGCCAAACAGATCCTGACGGCCCTGGGTCTGCACGAGCGCTGCGGTCCCGAATTGATCGTCTGTCCCACCTGCGGGCGGACCGAAATCGACGTCGTCAAGCTGGCCCGCCGGGTACGCAAGGCCATACGCGGCTGCGATAAGCCGCTGCGCGTCGCCGTGATGGGATGCGTCGTCAACGGCCCGGGCGAAGCCGCCGACGCAGATCTGGCCGTCTGTGCCGCCAGGAACAAGGCCTTCATCTACCGCGGGGGCCGGAAGGTATCGACCGTCCCGGAGGACAGAATCATCCCGGCCCTGATGGAAGAATTGCAGAGAATCTGACGCGAGCAGTGGAGACAGGAAATTGCCCGACAACTTATCCGAACCGCTTAGAACAACGCTCAAGAGATTCTGTATCGTGGTCGCCTTCGGCGTCGCGTTCGCCTACATTGAGGCGGCCGTCGTTGTTTATCTGCGAGAAATTTTCCATCCCGACGGATTCACCTTCCCCATGAAGGTACTCGGTCTCGGCCCTTTGGCGGAGCGGATACTGCTGACCGAGATCGGCAGAGAGGCGGCGACCATCGTTCTGATCTTTACCGGTGCGTGGCTGTTCGGACGAAATCGCCGCCAGCGGGTAGCCTATTCTCTGACGATCTTCGCCGTTTGGGACATCTTCTACTACGTCTGGCTGAAGGTGCTGATCGATTGGCCCGCTTCCATCATGGACTGGGACATCCTGTTTCTGATCCCGGTGGTGTGGGCTTCGCCCCTGCTGTATCCGGTGCTGCTGTCGGTCATGATGCTTGCATTCGCCGTGGTGCTGCTTTTGCGGCCCGACGGCGCGGGGCCTTTCAAGGTGACGTTGGCGGATGGGATTGGATTTTTTGCCTCGGGCCTTATCGTGGTGGTCTGTTTCTGCATTGCCGGCGTGCACGCCGCCGAGCAGGATTTTGCCTCGCACTTTCATCGGCCTTTGTTTGCCGCCGGCGGCCTAATCTGTCTGGCGGTCTTTGTGAAATGCCTGCTTGTGTCTCGACGCAGGACGCAGTTGCACAAGAACTAACGCCAATGCCACCAGCGCTTCCGCGCGGCGCCTTAGTGCTGCGAGTTGTCGGTCCTGTTGTTCCCTGGCGCACTCGTTCGGGTCGGTCTTCTGTTGTAGGGCCGCCGGCGGTTGTCCACGCCGGTTTCCTGGGCGAATCCCTCGAACTTGCCGAAAATCATCTTGCCCGCAGAGGTCTGAAGCGAGCTGGTGACGCTGATGAGCAGGTCGCGTCCGATCTTATTGCGGCCGCCCTCGACGACGATCATCGTGCCGTCGTCGAGATAGCCGATGCCCTGCTCGGCTTCCTCGCCCGGCTTGATGATTCGGACCTGCATACTCTCGCCAGGCAGGGCGACCACCTTGAGCGAATTGGCCAGGTCGTTGATGTTGACCACGTCCACCTCGCGCACGCGCGCGACTTTGCTGAGATTGTAATCGGTCGTCGCCAGGCGCCCGTTGCAGGCCTTGGAGAACATCATCAGTTTCTGGTCAACCCCCTTGACCTCCTCGACCTCCGCCAGGACGGTGTCGTCGATTTCCACGTCGATGGCGGGGTCCATCTGCATTTGATTGAGTATGTCGAGACCTCGCCGGCCCCGGTTGCGTTTGAGCTTGTCGGCCGAATCGGCAACGAGCTGCAATTCATTGAGCACAAAACGCGGGACAACCAGCGGCGCGTCGAACAGCTTGCTCTGGCACAAATCCACGATCCGTCCGTCGATGATGGCCGAGGTATCCAGCACCAGCGGGCGGGCGCCCTTGGTCTGCTTGGCAAATTCCACGTAGGGAATCACGAAACGCACGTCGTCTTTGGTCCGCATCACGACGCTGATGACCAGGTAACAGATACATATTCCCATCAGCCATTTGATGCCGTAAACGGCTTCGGGGATTAACTCCATGTTATAGGATTGAGCCATCATATCGACTATGGGCGCCAGGGCGCCGCTGATGAGAACGCCAACCAGCAGGCCGAAGAAAACACCGGCCAAAGAAGACAGCTTCTTTTTGGGTGTGAACACATCCACAATAAAAACGAATATAGCCATACCCAAACCGCTGAATGAAACGGTCCAGAAACTGGACGAATTGGCTTCCTTGGTTATCTCTATCGTGCTTATATTGACGAAGAGAACACCTATTACCACGACAAGGAAAATCGCTCTGAAAATCCACAGCAGCTTCATAGTTACGAACCTCCGGGTTATTGCATAGTTCCGTTCTTCCAACCTCCGGCATTATACCGTGCCTCAAAGACGGTAGCAACAAACATAATTATCCGGCGCTTCGAGTTTGGCCGCCATTGGAGTGGTTCGTGCCCCAAAATCGCCGTGTGAAAAAAAACTGGCATCTTGAACTTTCTCGCAATAGAATCGTATGAGAAGCGTCGTCCGTATGGAATTGCCAACCGCAGTTGGCGCCGTATAAAACTGAAGATTGACAGGAGTTCAAAATGCACATTGGTAGTTTCAAGCAGACTATAGCTCCGGCCCGTTGTGTTGCGATTGCAGCGCTTGTTCTGTTTTTTGTTATTGCGCCGCTGTCGCTGCGGGCTGAGGACCAGCAGAGCATTGCTGCCCTGCGGCAAATGGGTAAGGCTTTTACCTCCATCGCGGAAAAGGCCTCCCCGGCCGTCGTCTCACTGAAGTCCGAGCGGGCCGCCACGCGGGATACCTCGACTTTTCGCAACTCGCCGTTCGACGAAGATCTGTTCGATTTCTGGTTTCGCCAGCCCTCGCCCCGCGACCGCTCGCCGCAACAGCGCAGATACCAGCAGCAGCCGGTCACCGCGTTGGGTTCGGGCTTTATCATTTCGCCCGATGGCTACATTCTTACGAACAACCACATGGTCGGTGACGCGGAAAAGGTCGAGATCGAGCTGACGGACGACCGCAAGTTCACCGCCAAGATTATCGGAACCGACCCGGTTTCCGATGTCGCCGTCGTCAAAATCGACGCCGAGAACCTGCCCTATCTGGAACTGGGCGATTCGGACAAGCTTGAGGTGGGCGAATGGGTCCTGGCCATCGGCAATCCGCTGGGCCTGAGCCACACCGTCACCGCCGGCATCGTCAGCGCCAAGGGCCGCAGTGTCGGCCTGGCGGATATCGAGAACTTCATTCAGACCGATGCCGCCATCAACCGGGGCAACTCGGGCGGGCCCCTGCTCAATCTCGATGGAAAGGTGGTGGGAATCAATACCGCCATCGTCGGCGCCACCGGCAATATCGGAATCGGCTTTGCCATCCCCATTAACATCGCCAAACACGCCTATAAACAGCTTCGTGAGGGCAAGTCGGTTGCAAGAGGTTTCATTGGTGTTCAATTAGGGGAACTGAGCCCCGAGATGGCGGCTTCGCTCGAGCTGCCTGAAGACACGAAGGGAGTCACTGTCGAGAGCGTGGTTGAGGGTTCCCCGGCAGAGAAAGCCGGTCTGAAGCCATACGACGTCATCGTCGAGTTTGAAGGTCAGGCCGTTGACAAGAGGAACGAGTTTATCAACCGCGTATCGATGCTGGAACCGGGCACCAAGATCGAGCTGGTCGTGCTGCGAGACGGCAAACGAAAGCCATTCGACGTCACGCTGGGCACGCGTCCGGCGAGCGAAGAGCTTTCCGCCGCCGGCGGGCCGACCGACACGTTCGAGGAATTGGGCTTTTCCGTAGATAATCTTACGAAGGACATGGCCCAGAGTCTGGGCTATGAAGGCCAGCGCGGAGTCGTGGTCACTGAGGTCGATCCTCAGTCGCAGGCCGCCGAGGTCGGTTTGGCGCCGGGCGTGTTGATCAAAGAAGTCGAGCGGCGGCAAGTCGGCAGCGTTAAAGAATTCCGCGACGCCATAGATAAGGCCAGGGAGAACAGGGAGAAAGGCACCGCCCTGCTGTTGGTCCAGCGTGATCGCTCCACGTTCCTGGCGCTGCTGCGGCTCTTGAAAGATTAGCCGCCGAGAACGCCGGCGCAGCCGAGGGACCTTGCTGCGGCCTGCATATAACATTTTGAACCTCCAGCCCCGCACGAGCGGGGCTTTTC